>NZ_JBEPYQ010000043.1:0-51649 GCF_041641335.1 Cohnella sp.
ACGACTTGCTCTTTGAATTCTTCGCTGTAATGCTGTCTTTGCTCCCCCATACCGGACACCTCATTTTCTTGTTGTATTCATTATCTGTCTGCTCTTATGAGGTGTCCACTTTTTATTCTAGCTCCAGACAGACCGTTATTCGCCCGCTCTGGGCGAAGCCCCTCGGTTATACGGTCTGGCAGACCGCTATTCGCCCGCTTTGGGCGAAGCCCCTCGGTTTTGCGGTCTGGCAGACCGCTATTCGCCCGCTTTGGGCGAAGCCCCTCGGTTTTACGGTCTGACAGAGCCCATAATCCGCTCCATCGGAAAAAAGCGCTCCATTTACGACAGAAATGTGTCAAACGGGCTTTTAATATAAGAATAGTTCGTCACAATGTGATTTATTTCACAAGAGAAATATGATCGTAGGATTATACTGGGATCATGAAGAGGAAAGGGATGTGATTCCATGGTGAAACTACACGTCGCTATCAATAATATCGAACCGAACGAGGAGATGCGCGATTGGTTGCTCGAATCCTCCGTCGCCCGCGCAAGACAAGAACATGAAGCGTTGAAGGAAGAGCTCAGGAGCATTTACGATCAAGCGTGCAACGTCCGCAACGACCGCGAAGAGAAGAGGCTGAACCGTGAAATCCGGCAACTCCACGATTGCGTCAAGCTGTTCATGAAGCATTGGGCCGCGCACACCAAGTGGGAAGATTCCGAGCTGTACCCGCAAGCGGCTACCTATCTCGGAGCCGAGCCCGACCTGTTCATGCTGATGGAGCAGGAGTACGAGCTGGCCGACCAGTATTTGCGAACGTTCATGCGGTCGCTGGAGAAGGCCGAATACCCGATCGTACGGGAAGAAGCGTGCAAGATGACTTCCTACCTGATCCAGGCTTACGCGGTGCTGAACAATCGCTTTCGGGAAGAGGACGAGATCATGCTGGATTTGACGGACCGTTCCAACGCTTACGGATTCTAGCCTAAGCGGGCAATCCCCATTACGAAGGGAGAGATTTCGATGCCTCATGCGGTCAATTCTCCGCTGTATGCACTGTATATGAGGTACGACCAGTGGAAGGAAGAGCACGACGCGCTGTACGGCAGGCTTCTCGAATTGTGCAAGCTGATGCGGTGGAACCCCGGCAACTTCGACTATCCGTTCTGGGGAACGCACCATCGCAACGTGCATGAGAAGTTCATCCCGTTCATGAACGACTGGCAAGCCCATCTGGCGAAAGAAAAGGAGATCATCTACCCGATCGCCAAGTCCGCCATCTGCGGAGGAAGAATGGGACCGGCGGCGGTGCTCGAGCAAGAGGACGCCATCGCGGGCCAGTTCTACGAAGCGTACTTGGCGGCGGTAAAGGCCGAGGAGTCGCCCGAAGATTGCTTGTCCAGGCTGCTTCAGGTGCTCATGATTATCGCCGAGCATTTCCGGGTAGAGAACGAGACGGTAGTCCCCGCGGCCGAACGCTTGCTGGAAGAAATCGAATACATCGGATCTTAACCAATTTAAGGAGGCAAATGCCATGGCAGCCAAGGAACAAGTTCAGGAAACTTTCGTCGCCGCGCAGAAAGAAGTCAATCTGTTGACGGAGAGAGCTAGGCAGGCCCAGGAGCAATTCATGCAGCTGGATCAGGACGCCGTAGATCGGATCGTTCAGAAAATGGCGCTGGCCGGGCTCGATAAGCATATGCCGCTGGCGAAAATGGCGGTCGAGGAAACCGGGCGCGGCGTATACGAGGACAAAATCACGAAAAACATTTTCGCCACCGAATACATCTACCACAGCATCAAAAAAGAGAAGACGGTCGGCGTCGTCGAAGACAACCCTTACGAGAACTACCGCGTCGTCGCCGAACCGGTCGGCGTCATCGCCGGCATTACGCCGGTGACCAATCCGACGTCCACGACGATGTTCAAGGCGCTGATCGCGGCCAAGACGCGCAACCCGATCATCTTCGCCTTCCACCCGTCGGCGCAGAAATCCAGCCGCGAAGCGGCGAAGACGCTGCTCGAAGCGGCGGTGGCCGAGGGGGCTCCGGAGCACTGCATCCAGTGGATCGATCATCCGTCCGTCGAGGCGACGCAGCAGCTGATGAACCATAAGGACGTGGCGCTCGTGCTTGCGACCGGCGGCTCGGCGATGGTCAAGGCGGCGTACAGCACCGGCAAGCCGGCGCTCGGCGTCGGTCCCGGCAACGTGCCGTGCTTCATCGAGCGGACGGCGGATCTGGATCAGGCGGTCACGGACCTCATCTTATCGAAAACGTTCGACAACGGCATGATCTGCGCTTCGGAGCAGGCGGTCATTCTCGACGAACCGATCTATGCGGCGGCGAAAAAGAAAATGATCCAGCTCGGCTGCTACTTCTTGAACAAGGAAGAGACGGAGAAAGTATCGGGACTGGTTATCAATTCCGAGAAATGCGCGGTGAACGCGGTCATCGTCGGCCAGCCGGCGGCGAAAATCGCGGAGATGGCCGGGGTCGCGGTGCCAGCAGGAACAAAGATACTGGTCGCGGAGTTGGCCGGAGTCGGAGACAAGTACCCGCTGTCGGCGGAGAAGCTGAGCCCCGTGCTCGCCTGCTATAAGGTCAAGAACGCGGAGCAGGGCATCGAGCGGGCTGCGCAGGTCGTCGCCTTCGGCGGCATGGGGCACTCGTCGGTCATCCACTCGAACGATCAGGACGTCATCGCGGCGTTCTCGGCCCGTCTGCAAACCGGCCGCATCATCGTTAACGCTCCTTCGACGCACGGCGCGATCGGCGACATCTACAACACGAACCTGCCGTCGCTGACGCTCGGCTGCGGCTCGTACGGCCACAACTCGACGACGTCGAACGTCACCGCGGTCAACTTGATCAACCTGAAGCGGGTCGCTTACCGCACGCTGAACATGCAGTGGTTCAAGGTGCCGCCGAAAGTGTACTTCGAACGCGGATCGACGCAATATTTGGAGAAAATGCCGGACATTACGCGGGTGATGATCGTCACCGACGCCGCGATGGTCAGCCTCGGCTACGTGGAGAAGGTCGAATACTACTTGCGGAAACGGGCGACGCCGGTCGCGATCGAGGTGTTCTCCGAGGTCGAGCCCGATCCGTCGACGGATACGGTGGAGCGCGGCACGCGGATGATGGCGCAGTTCAAGCCGGACTGCATCATCGCCCTCGGCGGCGGCTCGCCGATGGACGCGGCGAAGGCGATGTGGCTGTTCTACGAATATCCGGACACGAGCTTCGACTCGCTGAAGATGAAGTTCCTCGACATCCGCAAGCGGATCTACAAATATCCGCGGCTCGGCCGCAAAGCGAAGTTCGTCGCCATCCCGACGACTTCGGGCACCGGATCGGAAGTGACGTCGTTCGCCGTCATCACCGACAAGAACAAGGGCAATACGAAATATCCGCTCGCGGACTACGAGCTGACTCCGGACGTCGCGATCATCGACCCGGACTACGTCTACAGCCTGCCGAAGACGGCGGTCGCCGACACCGGCATGGACGTGCTGACGCACGCGATCGAATCGTACGTGTCGGTCATGGCCAACGACTATACGGACGGCTTGGCGCTCAAGGCGATCCAGCTCGTGTTCGAGAACCTGGAGGCCTCGTACCATAAGGCCGATCCGAGAGCGCGCGAGAAAATGCACAACGCCTCGACGATCGCGGGCATGGCGTTCGCCAACGCGTTCCTCGGCATCAACCACAGCTTGGCGCACAAGTGGGGCGGACAATACCATACGGCTCATGGACGCACGAACGCGATTCTGATGCCGCACGTCATCCGCTACAACGCGGAGAAACCGTCGAAGTTCGCTTCGTTCCCGAAATACGACCACTTCGTCGCCGACAAGCGCTACGCCGACATCGCCAGAGTGCTAGGACTGCCGTGCGGCACGACCGAGGAAGGCGTGGCCAGCCTGATCGACGCGATCCGCAGGCTGAACCGCTCCCTCGATATTCCGGAATCGTTCCAGGCGCTCGGCTTCGAACCGAACGACTTCGAGAGCAGAGTCGACTACTTGGCCGACCGGGCGTTCGAGGACCAATGCACGACGGCTAATCCGCGCATGCCGCTCGTTACCGAGCTGGCCGACGTATACCGCAACGCGTTTTACGGAAAATTCGCTTTGTAGACGTCCGACCTTCTCGGTGCCGAAAACCGAACTTTCTGAACACTCACTTTAATCTACTGGGAGGGAACGAACATGGCGATTACGGAGAAGAACTTGAACAGAGCGGCGGCTGCCGCCGCTCCTGCCGACGGCTGGAGAGGATTCCGCTCCGGGCGCTGGCAGCGGCATGTCGACGTGAACGACTTTATCGGGCTGAACCTGACGCCGTATGAAGGAGACGAGTCTTTCCTGGCCGAGCCGACGGAAGCGACGCTTGAGCTGTGGGACACGGTGCTGGAGCTGATGAAGCGGGAGCGGCAGAACGGCGGCGTGCTCGACGTGGATACCGAGACGGTGTCCACGATCGTCTCGCACGGTCCCGGCTACATCAAGCGCGAACTGGAAAAGGTTGTCGGCCTGCAGACGGACGCTCCGCTTAAGCGATCGATTCAGCCGTTCGGCGGCATCCGCATGGTCGACGACGCCTGCAAAGCCTATGGCTACGAGCTGCCGGAAGCGACGCGCAGGCTGTTCACCGACATTCGCAAGACGCACAACCAGGGCGTATTCGACGCCTACACGACCGAGATGAAACTGGCGCGCAAAGCCGGCATCATTACCGGACTGCCGGACGCGTACGGACGCGGACGCATTATCGGGGATTACCGGAGAGTCGCTTTGTACGGCGTTGACCGGCTGATCGAAGCGAAGAAGGAGGACCTGCTGCAGCTCGAGACGGATGTCATCGCCGAAGACGTCATCCGCGCGAGGGAGGAGCTGTCCGAGCAAATCCGCTCCCTCGCCGAACTGAAGACGATGGCCGCTTCCTACGGCTTTGACGTCTCCCGTCCGGCGGCCAACGCCCTTGAAGCGGTGCAGTGGCTGTACTTCGCTTACCTGGCGGCGATTAAGGAGCAGAACGGGGCGGCGATGAGCCTGGGCCGCGTATCCAGCTTCCTCGACGTCTACATCGAGCGGGACAAACGGGAAGGCACGCTGACCGAGGCGGAGGCGCAGGAGCTGATCGACCACCTCGTCATGAAGCTGCGGATGGTCAAGTTCCTCCGCACACCCGACTACAACGAGCTGTTCAGCGGCGACCCGACCTGGGTGACCGAGTCGATCGGCGGCATGGGCAACGACGGGCGCACGCGGGTGACGCGCAACTCGTTCCGCTTCCTGCACACGCTGTACAACCTCGGGCCGGCGCCCGAACCGAACTTGACGGTACTCTGGTCGACGCGTCTGCCGGAAGGCTTCAAAAACTACTGCGCCAAAGTGTCCGTGGACACGAGCTCGATCCAGTACGAGAACGACGACCTGATGCGGCCGGAATTCGGCGACGACTACGGCATCGCCTGCTGCGTGTCCGCGATGCGGATCGGCAAGCAAATGCAGTTTTTCGGAGCCCGCGCCAATCTGGGCAAGACGCTTCTGTATGCGATCAACGGCGGAAAGGACGAGAAGCTCGGCATCCAGGTCGGCCCCGCGCTTGCCCCGATGTCGGGAGATACGCTCGAATACGGGGAAGTGATGGAACGCTTCGACCGCGTGATGGATTGGCTGGCGAGATTGTACATGAATACGCTGAACGTCATTCACTACATGCACGACAAATACTGCTACGAACGCATCGAGATGGCGCTGCACGACCGCGAGATTTTGCGGACGATGGCTTGCGGCATCGCCGGATTGTCGGTCGTCGCCGATTCGCTTAGCGCCATCAAGCACGCCAAGGTAAAGCCGATCCGTAACGAGCAGGGGCTGGCCGTCGACTTCGAGATCGAAGGCGAATACCCGCAATACGGCAACAACGACGCCCGGGTGGACGACATCGCCGTCGCGGTGACCGAGTCGTTCATGAACAAGCTGCGCAAGCATCCCACTTACCGGAACGCGCTGCCGACGATGTCGGTGCTGACGATTACGTCGAACGTCGTCTACGGCAAGAAGACGGGCAGCACGCCGGACGGGCGCAAGGCGGGAGAGCCGTTCGCTCCGGGCGCCAACCCGATGCACGGACGGGATCGCAAAGGCGCGCTCGCCTCGCTCGGCTCGGTAGCCAAGCTGCCTTACGCCAGCTGCCTCGACGGCATCTCGAACACGTTCTCGATCGTTCCGAAGGCGCTCGGCCGCGAGGCCGACACGAGAGTGCGCAACCTCGTCTCGATGCTGGACGGCTACGCCGCAAGCAAAGGGCATCATCTGAACGTCAACGTGTTCAACCGGGAGCAGCTGCTGGACGCAATGGAGCATCCGGAGAACTATCCGCAGCTGACGATCCGCGTCTCGGGCTACGCGGTCAACTTCATCAAGCTGACCCGCGAGCAGCAGCTCGACGTGCTGAACCGCACGTTCCACGGATCGGTGTAACATCGGTCAGTCGTCGGTCGGTCGACAAGCAAGAGAGAGGGAGGCGGAGAACATGATGCATACGGGGAGAATCCACTCTCTTGAAACGTTCGGGACGGTGGACGGGCCGGGAATCCGGTTCGTCCTGTTCCTCCAAGGCTGCGCGCTGCAGTGCCGCTACTGCCACAATCCGGATTCGTGGGATACGCAGGCCGGCGAGCTGCGGAGCGTGGACGATATTTTGCGGGAGATCGAGCCTTACGTCGAGTATTATCGCCTTTCCGGCGGGGGCATTACGGTGACGGGAGGCGAGCCGACGCTGCAGGCGCCGTTCGTGGCCGAGCTGTTCCGGGCTTGCAAGGAAAGATGGGGGCTGCATACCGCTCTCGATTCTTCCGGCTTCTGCGAGCCGAGCCATGCCCAGGCTTTGCTGGACGCAACCGATCTCGTCCTGCTCGACCTGAAGCGCATGGACCGCGACGCGCATCGCGAGCTGACGAGTCAGCCCAACGATCGCATTCTGAGATTCGCCAAGCATTTGTCCGCCCGGGGGACGAAAATGTGGATCAGAAGAGTGCTCATTCCCGGATGGACCGACGGCGCGGACGAATTGCTGGAGCTGGGCCGCTTCATCGGCGGGCTGGAAGGCGTGGAGAAGGTCGAGGTGTTGCCGTACCACCGGATGGGCGTGTACAAGTGGCATCAGCTCGGCAAAGCGTATCCGCTGGAAGGCGTAATGGAGCCGGGGCCCGAGGAAGTGGCTCGCGCCGGGCGGCTGATCGGACAGGGAGTAGAGGAGGGGAAGCGGGAATTAACTCTCATGGTTAATACGTAAAAGCGCCCAAAAACCGTCGTGCCAGCGAATCGCGCTGTCCGACGGTTTTGCGCTTATCATCCGCCGCAAGCGGGTTACACCGTGATCACGACGTTTCCTTTTTTTCGGCCTTTATCCACGTACGCATGCGCCTCTGCCATACGTTCGAGCGGATAACGCCGATCGATCACCGCTTTTATTTTCCCCGACTCATAGAGCTCCTTCAGCAGCAGCAAATCCTCCGGAAGCTCCTTGGCGACGCCTTGGCCTTCGACCGTAATGAATTTGCCGTTCTTGGCCAGCACCTTCTTGCAAGCCGACCTGGTCGTTTTTCCGACCGCGTCGAAAACCACGTCGTACCGTTCCCGCGTCCCGGTGAAATCCTCTTGGGTATAATCGACGACCTTATCGGCTCCGAGAGACTTCACGAGTTCCGCGTTAGCGCCGCTGCATACGCCCGTAACCTCTGCTCCGAGCGCTTTGGCCAGCAGTACCGCAGACGTCCCTACGGATCCGGAAGCTCCGTAGACGAGCGCTTTCTGCCCGCCTCGAAGACGCGCTTTCCGGAAAAAGTGCAGCGCCGTCGTCCCTCCGAACGAAAGGGCGACAGCCTCCTCGTAAGTCGCGTTGGACGGCATGGGGGCGACGACTCCGGTTTCTCTCACGCACGCGTACTCTGCATATGCGCCCATCTTGAACCCCGTCATCGCGAACACCGAATCCCCCGGCTTGAATCGCTTGACGTTTCGACCGACCGCTTCGACCTCCCCAGCCAGCTCGACGCCGAGAATCGGATTTCTCGGTTTTCGCACGCCGAGAACGAGCCGCATGGGAAGCCAAAAGAGAAGCGGGCTTCTGAAGCCGCGAATGCGGCAATCTCCCGATGTGACCGTGGTCGCGCGAACCCTGATCAGCAGCTCGTCGGGCTTGGGCGCCGGCTTAGGGGCTTCTTTAAGCTCCAGAACATCCGGAGATCCGTATTTTCCGCATATGATCGCTCTCACGAAAAAGCCTCCTAAACGATGCTTATGCGATCATCATACAGGGAGAGCTCCCGGCCGAACAGATACTTAAGTACGGTTATTCGAAGAGGCGAATGCGTCTACGTCAACAAGCTGGACGACATCGATCTGAATTGTAAAAAGGAGCCCGAAGAAGCATGGCGGCGAAAGCCGCCCGGCTCTTTCGGGCTTTTGTCTTTACAGCTTAAACGCGATCTCCAGGTCGCGGATTTGCTCTGTACCGATATGCGCGATGTCTCCGAGGCAGCCGGCTGACAGGATCGCTTTGGCGCTGTATTCGGCGACTTCGAGCCGGTCGAAGGCGTTGAGCAGGTTCTGGCCGGTGACGATGACGCAGTTGTTCTCCACGATGGCAATCGGGGTATCTTTCGTGAAACGGGCCGCGGTGCCTTCCGTGTCGCGATAGACGGCGTCGAAGGGCAGCTTGGGCGTCTGCCGCATCAAAATGTAGCTTTCCGGAATCGTCCGCGAGTCCAACGAGCGATCGGTCACGGCGAAAGCCATCACGTTGGGCGGATGGGCGATAATGACGCTGTCGATGTGCGGGTGCAGCTCGTAGATGCGCCGGTGCAGATGAACGGAACGGCTCGGCGTCTTGCCGGCTTCGGCGGCTCCGCCTTCGACGCGCACGAGATCTTCCGGCTCCAGGTATTTGCGGTCGGCCCCGTATGGCGTGATGACGAACGAACCGTCGGCGAGCCTGTGGGAGAAGGTGCCCTGCGTGCTCGTGAACAGGCGCTGGTCGTAGGAGCGCTTGATGAGCGTGCACATGTCCCGGCGAATGGCAAGCTCTTCCGTTCCATACGATCCCGGGACGAACTCGCCAAGCTCCGGTTCGCCGCCGCCTTCGACGGCGCGGAATTGTTCGTCCGACAGCAGCGCCGGAGCGCCGATTCTGCGGGCGTTGATCTCCAGACGCGCGCAGAAATCGAGCGTCTCGAAGCGTTGGAACGCTTGGAACAAGTCCGTTCCCCCGACGACGACGCCGTGGTTTTCCAGCATCACCGAATCGATGCCGCGCTTGAATACGGCCGCGATGTTCTCGCCCAGCTCGCGGCTGCCCGGGAGCGCGTATTCCGCCATGCCGATTTCGCCGCAAATTTGCCGCTCATTAGGGAGCAGCCGCGTATCGGGAATGCGTCTGACGATGCTGAAGGAGACGAGAGCGGGAGGGTGCGCGTGCACGACCGCGCGCAGGTCCGGCCGCGCATCGTAGATGAGCCGGTGGAACGGAAACTCGCTCGAAGGGCGATGATGACCGACGACCGTTCCATCCGGTTTAACGCATACGATGTCGCTTCGCGTCAGAGCGCCTTTATCGATGCCTGCCGGCGTAATCCATATTTGATTTTGTTCGTCCAGGATCGACAGATTGCCCCCGGAGGTCGTCGTCATGCCGTACCCGTATATCCGGTCCATCATAAGAAGTATTTGATCCGCGGGATGAAGCAGATCGCATCGCATGCCAAGCTCCTCCTTGTGTAACGTGTGTTTTCTTCCCTAATGTACCATACAATCGGATTTCCGACTGTTAAGAAAGTCATAATCCCGCGCATCGTTCGAAAATTCGCCCAAAAGTGAGCAACACTACAGAAATCCGGACAAAGCGGGAATATACTATAAGCAACAAAGAGGAGGGGATCCGCATGACCTACCATCACGTACTGGCCGCTTACGATGGATCCAAGGCGTCGAACAAGGCGCTCAGCCACGCCGTCAAGCTCGTCGAAAGCCGTCCGGGCAGCAAGCTTACCGTCGCCCACGTCTCCGCGAGACCGCCGTACGCTTTCGCGGGATTCGGGATGGTGATGCCGAGCGGTTACGAGGAACGGATGAAGGAATACCAGGACGGCATGGTTCGTCAAGCAGAGGAGGCGATTAAGGGGCTGCCTTATGCGAAAGCGGTCGTTCTCGATGGCGCGCCGTCCGCGGCCATCCTGGAGTATGCCAAGGAATACTGCTGCGATCTGATCGTCATCGGCAACAGGGGGCTTGGACCGATCCGGGAGTGGATGCTCGGCAGCGTCAGCCACTCCGTCGTCCAGCAAGCCCAAATTCCGGTGCTGGTCGTGAAATGACGGCGCGGCATAGGAAAAAGAGTCCGTAACGAGTACGGACTCCGGGACGGCGTCTGTTCGGCTCACCGCCAGGATCTCGGATAGTAGCAGCAGAAGCTTTCTCCGGAGAATACTAGAGTATATGAGGGACCCGTCCGCATCGCTTGTACCCTAGGCCGACCCGGAGAAAAATGGAGGAATGCATAGCTGCGTCATGCGATTGAGGTCGGAGGCGGAGATGATCCGTTCCGCGACAAAGCCGCCCGGAGGCGGCTGAGAAACTTGCGTCTATCTCTTTCGTTCGATCAGAATCGTTAGACTGACTAGAGTGACGAATACAGTCGCGCCCATATCGGACAGGATGGCGAACCACAGCGTAAGCCATCCGGGCAGGGTGAGCAGCAGCGCGGCCAGCTTTAACCCGAGCGAGACCGCGATGTTGAACCGGATCGTCCGATTGACGCGCTTGGCCGTGCGGATCGCCTCCGGCAGTTTCCCGAGATGGTCCTGCATGAGCACGACGTCGGCGGTTTCGATGGCGCTGTCCGTTCCTTTGCCCATTGCGATGCCCAGACTCGCGGACGCGAGCGCCGGAGCGTCGTTGATGCCGTCCCCGATCATGCCCACGATCCCTTCCTCGGAGAGGCGTTTGACCTTCGCGACTTTCTCCTCCGGCAGCAGATTGCCGTATGCTTCGTCTACCCCGACCGCCTTGGCGACTTTCTCCGCGGTCTTCGCATGGTCGCCGGTCAGCATGACGGCGCGCCGGATGCCTTGGCGTCGCAGAGCGGAGAGGACGGAGGCGCTCTCCTCGCGGATTTCGTCGGCGATGCCGAACAGACCCAAGACGGAGGCGCGGTCGGCGACGAGCACAATAGTGAGTCCGTCTTGCTTGTAACTATCGATCTCCTCGCGTACAGGCGCGGGAATGTCGAAATGCTCGACGATATTCTCGTTGCCGAGCCAGTACGTCTCGCCTTCGCATTCGGCGACGGCTCCGCGGCCGGGAACCGCCCGCGCATCGGCCGCTTCGGGAATCGCCGCGCCGGCCCGTTCGACCTCTTTCATGATCGCCTTGGCCAGCGGATGGGAGGACGACTTCTCGATGGCTCCGGCGACGGAGAGGAAGCGCTCCTGGTCGTACGCGGTCATTCTCTCGACATGCGGCTCGCCCTTGGTCAGCGTTCCGGTCTTGTCGAACGCCAGCGTATCCAGCTTGCCGAGCTGCTCGAGATGAACGCCACCTTTGACGAGAATGCCGTTGCGGGCGCTGCGCGCGATGCCGGACAGGATGGCGATCGGGGAAGAGAGAATAAGGGCGCAAGGACAGCCTACGATCAAGACGGCCAACCCTTGATACAGCCATTTCGTCCAATCCCCGTCCAGCAGCAGCGGAGGAACGAGGACGACAAGCGCTGCAACGATCATGATGAGCGGCGTATAATATTTGGCGAAACGGTCGATGAACAGCTCGGTCGGCGTTTTCGTCTCCTGCGCTTCCTCGACGAGGTGCAGAATGCGGGCGAGAGAGGAATCTTTGTACGCCTTGCCGATGCGCACGCGAATGACGCCTTCGTTGTTGATGCTTCCTCCGAACACATGATCGCCTTCGGCTTTCTCCAACGGCAGCGATTCGCCGGTAATGGCCGCCTCGTTCACCGAGCTTCTCCCGAAGACGACCGCACCGTCCGAGGGGATCTTCTCGCCGGGCTTGACGACGACCGTATCGCCGGCCTGCAGCGCCGCGATCGGCACGATCGTCTCCGCGCCGTCTTCCAGCTTGGTCGCCTGTTTCGGCGCGACGCTGAGAAGACGTTCCATGGATCGCCGGGCTTTCTCCATGCCGAGCCCTTCGAGCAGCTCGTTGACGCCGAACAGAATGGCGACGAGCGTCGCTTCCTTCCATTCGCCGATCGAGACGGCGCCGACGAGCGCGACCGTCATCAGCGTATCGATGTTGAATTTGAGCCGGAGCAGGTTTCTGGCGCCTTTGATGAAAGTGGCGTATCCGCTGAGCGCCGCGGCGATCAAATAGAACGAGACGGCGACGAAGAATGGGACCCGGCCGTCCATGACCAGCGCGGCGACGTAGATCGCGGCGGAAACGGCCAATTGGACGATCATCCGCTTGTTGCCGTGAGCGTGGGAATGATCGTGTTCGTGAGCTTCGGCGCGGTTATGTTCATTAGCATCGCTTGCCTCATGTTCGCGGCTATGCCCGTGTCCGTGACTAGGGTTATGACCGTGCTCGTCGCTATGTCCATGAGAATGCGCGTGGCTATTCTCGCCGGCCATTCCGCTTACGGATTGCGCCGCGTCAGCCGCAGCTTCGACAAGATAAGCCCGGTCGCTCTTCAGAATCTGCCTCACGCGATCGAGCTGCACCCGTTCGTCGAGCTTAAGCTTGCCGCTTGCGAAGCTCAGCGTGGCCGACTTTCCGTGATCCAACCGCCTTATTTCCTCTTCAAGCGTCCGGGCGCAATTCCCGCACGACAGCCCCTGAACCCGGTATTCGATCATGGCGATCCTCTCCCGCTGATAAATGAATACTTGCTCATATAATAATCAAATGCAAGCGACAAAACAAGTCGAATCGCCCAAAATGTTCAAGAACGTTTGCCGTCGGATCGGAACGCGCCCGTTGCCAGACAACGAGCGGAATCGCGATGCCGAACGTCATGCCATAGTAATACGCCGATCGACAGCAAGGTCATGAACAGGAACATGCTTCCGCTGACGATGGCGCTTCCGGCCAGCAGCGATTTCCACTTTCGCACATTGCCGGCGTAAGGCGCGAGGAAGAGCAGAAAAGCGGTCTCGACGTAAGGAAATGCGAGCAAGGTTATCGAAGCATGCACCGGCGGCTTGACGACATCGGCCATCATGAGGAAGTATGGTATTTCGACAGGCGTCTCGGGCAATTCATGGAGAAACGACCCGGCATTCGTGATAGGATAGGGAGGATAACATTGACGAGGTGATGGCGGTGACGTCCGTTCGATGGATTACGGTATGATGCAGCCTATAGCGGAAGTCAGATCTCCGCACAACGACATTGCAATCTATGAAACGACGCAATTGGACGGGGAGACGGGCAAGTTCAGATGCATGCGCTTCGCCGACGAAGATGTGCAAGGAGCAATGGATTTAAGAAACCGGCAGCGCATCGTGCTGGGCTACCAGCAAGCGCTCGTTCGCTTGCTGGAGCGTCGCGATCCCTCGTTCCGGAGTCTGTTCGTGATCGGGCACGGCATCGGTTCGATTGCGGGGTATTTTCGCTGCAAAACGGTCAAGGTGGCGGAGATCGACGAGATGGTCGTGGAGCTGAGCAAACGTTACTTCGATTACGGGGACGACAACGTCGCGATCGGAGACGGGCGCCGTCTGCTCGGGGAGGAGCCTGCCCGGTCCCTGGATTATATTGTTCTGGACGCTTTTACGAGCAAGGGCACGCCTGCGCATTTTACGACGGAGCAGTTTTTTCGGCTTGCTGCCGATAAGCTCCGCCCGGAAGGAGCGCTCGTTATGAACATGATGGGAAGGCCGCGAGACGACAGGCTGACGGAAGCGATCGGCACGACTCTTCGGCGGGCGTTCGCCGACGTGCGCTGTTATTCGCTCCCCGCGGAACGGAATCGGGACAGGCGGAACATGATCTTCTGCGCCAGCGACGCCGCAGCCGAATTCGGGGACGCGGGGGCCGGCCTCGCCGAAGTCGAATTGGCGGAAGGGCAAGTCATCCGGGACGGCTTGGCCGGGTGAACGTGATACTTTCGCACGATTTGTGATAATTAGCCACCCAATGCGCCGCGGGTCGTAGACCGCCTCTATCCGGATTGGATACAATGTTTCCATTGTTTTCAACTTATAGAGGGATACGGGGGATGAAGATGGAGTCGACGCCAGCGGGATGGATTAAGCAGGAGGGGGCCGTGCATGCGGCACCGGAAGAGGTAGGGCTCGATTCGAGGCAGTTGCGCAAGCTGGACGCGCATTACGAGGAACTGATCGGGCAGGGCTTGCTTCAGGGAGGCGGCCACTTGGTGGCGCGCAACGGCAAGATCGCCGCATGGTCGACGGCAGGACGATTAAACGGGGTGACGGGCGAAGGGGACTTGCTGCCCGATTCGATCCGGAAGCTGAGCTCGCTGACGAAGGCTTTTACGACGGTCGCCGTCGTCAAGCTGATCGAGGACGGCAAGCTGGACCTGGATCAGCCGGTCGCGGCGGTGCTCGAAGAATTCAACAACGGCACCCACCGGGATATCTCGCTGTTTCACCTGCTTACGCATACTTCCGGCATTCAGCCGGTTCCGGGCTACTACAATGAGCCGTATCCGCGCGGCTGGTACGATCCCGGAAGCTCCAAGAGCTGGATCGTCCAGGCGTTGACGGGGCTGCCCACGTGCAAGCCCGGCGAAGCTTACAACTACACGTCGACCGGTTACGCGCTGCTCGGAGAAATCGTATCCCGCGTATCCGGCGAGCCGTTCGAGGATTACGTGATGAACCGGATCGCGCAGCCGCTCGGCCTGGAGCGCACCTGGTTCGACGTTCCGGCGGAGCTGCGCTCCCAAGTATGCGTCGTCGATCAATACGACGCCGATTCGCTCGACCGTCCGGCCGACTATTCGCAGGGCATTCCCCGAGCGGCCAGCGGCCTGCATTCGACGCTGTACGACCTGTGGAAATTCGGCCAGATGCTGCTGAACGGAGGCACGTTCGAAGGCCGGAGAATTCTCGGGCGCAAGTCGGTCGAGCTTCTCACGCGCAGACAGCTGTTCCAGGTGCCCGCTTATCACTGGGGCGGCCAGATCAAAGACAAGGGCCACGCGCTCGGCTTCGACTTGGCGATTCACTCGGCCTCCTATGAATCGCAAGGCACCTATCAGCTGGAAGGCGCGGGTCGGATCGGACTGTTCGTCGATCCCGCGGAGAACATGGTCGTCGTTCTGCTGGTGCCGTCGGTGCATTCCTGGGTTCCGCGGTCGGTTCTCGGCACGCGGCAGATCATCTGGTCCAGCCTGATTTGAAAATTTTGCGTTCGCTATGGAAGGGAGGGGATTCGGTTTTAGAAATGCAGCCAATCGGTTGACCGGGCGCGCCTTTCCGCCTTTGTCGTGGTGAAGCGGCAACGAATGCGACAAACGACGAAAGGCGAGTGAACGGATATGCGCATTGCAACGGATAGATTGATCGTGCGCCCCTTCGAGCCGGCGGATTGGCTGGAAGTGCTGGGGTATGCTTCGGACGAAGAGACGATGTTTTATATGCCGGAAGGAGTGTTCGACGAAGCGGCGGCCAAACGTTTCGTTCGCGACAACGAAGGGCCGGAAGCCCGCAACTTCGCGATGGAGCTGAAGGACGGGGGAAGGCTCGCGGGACATCTCGTCTTCCATCCCTGGTTCGGGGATCACACCTACGAGATCGGATGGGTGACGGCGCCCGGCTTGCAGCGCCGGGGTCTTGCGACGGAAGCGGCGCGGGCCGCGCTGCGGTTCGGCTTCGAGGAATTGAGGCTGCATCGCGTCATCGCGACGTGCCAGCCCGAGAACGCGCCGTCGAGCCGGGTCATGGAGAAGCTCGGAATGCGGCGGGAGGGCTTGTTCAAGCAGTGCATCCCGAGGGGCGGCGGCGTATGGTGGGACGAATACGTCTACGCCGTCCTGGCCGAAGAATGGAAGTAACCTGAATAACGTCGGAGAGCGCCCGGATTCCCGGGACCGCTTTCCGACGTTTATTGTCGTTGCCGTTACGAACCGGCATGCTTCTTGAGGGCGATGACGGCGTTATGGCCGCCGAAGCCGAACGAGTTGGAGAGACCGACGCTCAGCTCGGCCCGTCTGGCTTCGTTCGGCACGCAGTCCAGATCGCAATCGGGATCGGGCGTCTCGTAGTTGATCGTCGGCGGAATGAGGCCGATCTCCAGGCTCTTGACGAGCGCGATCGCCTCGACCGCGCTGGAAGCTCCGAGCAGATGGCCGGTCATCGATTTGTTCGCGGTCACCGGAACGCGGTAGGCTTGCTCGCCGAACAGCCGCTTGATCGCCAGCGTCTCCGAGCGGTCTCCGATCTCCGTGCTCGTCGCGTGGGCGCTGATGACGTCGACCTGTTCCGGCCGCAGATCGGCTTCCGCAAGCGCCGCTCTCATCGCCCGGTAAGCCCCGTCGCCTTCGGGATGCGTCGCCACCATATGGTACGCGTCCGAGCTGGCGCCGTAGCCGAGCACTTCGGCATAAATCCGTGCGCCGCGCTTCCTTGCATGTGTCAACGATTCCAGAATGACGATGCCCGCTCCCTCGGCCATGACGAAGCCGTCTCTGTCCGCGTCGAACGGGCGGCTGGCCCG
This sequence comes from Cohnella sp., assembly GCF_041641335.1. Classification (NCBI taxonomy): domain Bacteria; kingdom Bacillati; phylum Bacillota; class Bacilli; order Caryophanales; family Paenibacillaceae; genus Cohnella; species Cohnella sp. Next base: position 16,707 of record NZ_JBEPYQ010000043.1, read on the forward strand.
GGCCGGTTCGTCGTTGCGCGAGGAGAGGGCGGTCGCGTTGCCGAAGCTGGCGAGCGCGATGTCGGTCAGGGCCGCTTCCGCTCCGCCGGCGATGACAACGTCGGCGCCTCCGCCGCGGATAAGCCGGAACGCTTCTCCGATCGACGTATTGCCGATCGAGCAGGCTGTCACCGGCGACACGGTCGGGCCGAGCGCGCCGAACTTCATGCTGATCAGGGCCGCGGCCATGTTGGAGATGATCATTGGCACGAGCGTAGGGCTGATTCGTTCCGGGCCGCGGTCGCGCAGCACCGCGGCCTGGTCCAGCAGCGTCTGCAATCCGCCTACTCCGGAGCCTACGTAGACGCCGAGCCGTTCCCCGTCGATCTGCCCCGAATGCAGCCCCGCATCCTCCCATGCCTCGCCGGCCGCGGCCATCGCGAACTGGCAGAAGCGGTCCATCCGTCGCGCCTCCTTGCGCCCGAACAGCGCTTCCGCGTCGAAGCCGCGAACCGATCCCGCGATCTTGGTCTTGAACCGGGCGGTGTCGAACGCTTCGATGCGGGACACCCCGGATTCCCCGCGGGCCAACCGTTCCCAGAAGCTTTCCACCGAATTGCCCAGCGGCGAAATGACGCCCATTCCGGTAATGACGACTTGTTCCATGCCGACTCCACTCCTTGTTCGTTACGAAGTACGTCCAGCATCTCATTTCACATATCCTATTACAAGTTGTCATTTATACTCGTATAATGAATACTACGATAACGGGTATCGAGATTACAGTTACCGCGGTAAGATTATATCGCATAGCGAACCGGGGGGAATGAGCGATGAATCATGAAGCGAGGTTGCTCGCTTTGTCGGCCTTTCTTAAGGCGAAAAGGGCGAAGATCTCGCCGGAATCGGCGGGGTTCGGCACGGGAAGCCGGAGAAGAACGCCGGGACTGCGCAGGGAGGAGGTCGCCCAGCTGGCGGGAGTCAGCCTGACCTGGTATACGTGGTTGGAGCAAGGAAGGGATATTCGCGTGTCGGCCTCCGTGCTGGAGTGCATCGCGTCGGCGCTGCAGCTTAGCGTGGACGAGCGCAAGTACTTGTATTCCCTGGCGCTGGAATCGGCTCCGGCAACGGCGCTGAAGGAGGAACTGCCTGAGATCAGCCCGTCGCTCAGGCGGATATTGCAAGAGCTGACCTACTGCCCGACGATTATAACGGACAGGCGGCATGCGATCGTCGGCTGGAACGAAGCCGCTGCTCATGTTTTCCTCGACTTCGAGCGGATTCCGCCCGAAGAGCGCAACATGATCCGGCTGCTGTTCGCCAGGAAGGAGCTGCGCAGGCTCGCCGTGAACTGGGAGCATTTTACGAAAGGTTTTCTGGCCATCTTCCGCGCTTATTACGGACAGTACGTCGAAGATCATTGGTACGACCGTTTTCTTGGAGAAATGAAGGCGGCACATCCCGAATTCGAAGCGCTGTGGGAGGACAGCGAAGTCCAGTCCGCCCCGGAGGTGCTGATCGAGTTCCGGCACGCCAAAGTCGGCAAGATGCTGTTCCACCTGACGTCGCTGCAGGTTCAGGGCAGCGTCGACCTGCGATGCAGCATCTACACGCCGGCTCCGGAATCGACGACCGAAAACAAGCTGAAGCGACTGATCGGAGGCGGAGCGACCGCCGGGGAGTAACGGGAGCCGGGATGCCCCGCAAGCAGAGTCGTGCAAGATTATCGAAGAAGAGAGAAGTACACAACGCTCCCTCATCGATAATCACGTCCCAATTCTGAATCGTTGCGCAACCTCATAGGGTAGAGAAGGACAGGCGAAGCCGCCGAATCTTCCGACAGGATGGGATGCCGCATGGATACGCTGCGTTTACAAGTGACGGGAATGACGTGCGCCGCATGCTCGGCCCGCATCGAGAAAGGGCTTGGCCGGATGGGCGGCGTTCGCAGCGCGACCGTCAACATGGCAACGGCGCAAGCGTTCTTACAGTACGATCCCGCGGTGACGAGCGAGGCGGATATCCGGCGGAAAATCGAGCAGCTCGGCTACGGCGCCGCGGAGCATGTCGATTCCCCCCAGAAGGCGCACGAAGCGGAAGTACGTCTCCTCCGGGGCAAGCTGCTAGTCGCCGTTGCCGTGTCGCTTCCTCTTTTCTGGGCGATGTTTGCCCATCTTCCGTTCATATCGTCTTTCGTATGGATACCCGAACTGCTCTTCCAGCCTTATTTGCAATGGGGACTCGCGACGGTGCTGCAATTTTACGTGGGCTACTCCTTCTACAGAGGCGCTTACCAAGCGTTAAAGCAAAGAAGCTCCAATATGGACACGCTTGTCGTGCTGAGCACTTCCGTCGCTTACTTTTACAGTCATTACAAGCTGATGCGTTACCCGGGGACGGTCTCGCACGACCAGCTCTATTTCGACGCGATCGCGATGATCTTGACCGTCGTTCTGCTCGGGAAGCTGTTGGAGGCCAAAGCCAAGGGGCGGGCGCTCAAGGACCTGAACGAGCTGTACGGCTTGCAAATCCGTTTCGTGCGCGTCGTCCGGGACCAGGGGGAGGAATGGATTCCGGCAAGCGAGCTGCGCCGGGGAGAGCAGGTCGTCGTGGCGGCCGGGGAATGGATTTCGACCGACGGGCGCATCGCTTCGGGCGCGGCCGAGATCGACGAGTCGCTGCTGACGGGAGAGAGCGTCCCCGCTCTGAGGCAGGCGGGCGACTACGCCTATAGCGGAACGCGCTGCCTGAACGGCTCCTTGCGGATTCGGGCAGAGTGCGACGCCGGGGAGACGCGATTGTCGCGCATGATCGCGATGGTGGAGGAGGCGCAGAGTCTTAAACCGACGATCGCGCGCAAGGTGGACAGGGCGGCCGCGGTGTTCGTGCCGGTCATGGCGCTGTGCGCGACGGCGACGTATGCGGGCTGGGCCTGGGCGGGCGGCGCTTCGTCATCGGACGAGGCGATCCGGTACGCGCTGGCCGTGCTGCTCATCGCCTGCCCGTGCGCGCTTGGCCTTGCGGCGCCGGTATCGATCGTGATCGCCACGGCGCAAGCCGCCAAACGGGGTATTCTGTTCAAGCACGGGAGCGCGATGGAGACGCTGGCGAAGGCGGACCGGATTTTGTTCGACAAAACCGGCACGCTGACCGAAGGCAAGCCGCGGCTGATCTCGGTGCGCTCCGTTCGTCATCCGAACGCCTATCTGCTGAAAATGGCCGCCGCCGTCGAGCGGAATTCCGCGCATCCGCTCGCCCAGGCGATCGTCCGGGAGGCGGAACGTCTGCGCGTGCTTGTTCCAGGCGCGTCGGACGTGCGGGAAGTGCCTGGCGGAGGGGTAGAAGGGCGGGCGGAAGACCGGCATGTCCGCATCGGCCATCCCGCATGGACGCTGGAGGGCGAGCGCAAGCTCGAACGCCCGGCGGCTCCGAAGCATGGGGCGGCCAGACCGGGCGAGACGGTGCTGTACGCGATGATCGACGGCCGCTTCGAAGGCGCGTTCACGTTCGCCGACGCGCTCCGGGACGAGGCGCCGGAAGTCGTGCGCCGGCTGGGAGCGACAGCTTCTCTCGGCATGGTAACCGGCGACCAGCCGGAGCCCGCGAACGCGATCGCCCGCCAAGCGGGCATCGGCGACGTCCGGGCCGCGTGTTCGCCGGATCGCAAGGCGGCGATCGTCGAGGAGGCGCGCCGCGGCGGCAAAGTCGTCGCCTTCGTCGGCGACGGCAACAATGACGCGGCCGCGCTCACGACGGCGGACATCGGAGTCGCGATGGGCGGCGGGGCGGGTGCCGCGATGCAGACCGGCGACGTCGTGCTGACGCGCGACCGGCTGTCGGGCCTTGCGGACGCGATCTCCATCAGCAGGGCGGCCTTGCGGAACATCCGCCAAAACATCGGCTTCGCGATCGCTTACAATACGGCGGCCGTGCCGCTTGCCGCGCTCGGCTATCTCGACCCGCGGATCGCCTGCGCGGGGATGGCCGCGAGCTCGCTGCTCGTCGTCGCCAACGCGCTGCGGCTCCAGCGCTCGGCGAGCTTCGGAGGGCGCGCGTGATGTTCGCGCAGAGCCTGCTGCTCGCGGCCGCAGCCGGACTGATGGGCGCGCCGCATTGCCTGATCATGTGCGGCGGCATTACGTCCTCGTTCGCGCTGAATGCGCCCGGGAATCCGCTGAAAGCCGCGGCTGCCTACCATGCGGGCAGAATTACGACGTACGCCGTCGCGGGCGCGTTCATGGGGCTGGCCGGCTCTTTCCTGAACGCGGCCGGAACGTTCGTCGGCCTGCAAAGCATCGCGAGCATGGCCGGCGGGGCGCTGATCATCGCCTGGACGTACTGGCGGTATACGCTGCCTTTCCCGCACGGCTTGGCCCCGTTCGGCAAGAAGGCGAACCGGATGCATGCGGCGGGCCAACGGGGAGACCGGTGGCTGGGAACTTACGCCTCGGGCCTGCTGCTCGGTTTTCTTCCGTGCGGCTTAACCTACGCGATGCTGATGAACGCCGCCGCTTCCGGGGCCTGGGCGGAGGGGGCGGCGCTGCTGCTCGCATTCGGATGGGCAACTTTGCCGGTGTTCGTCCTGCTTGCGCTGTTCTCCGGCAAGCTGGGCAGAGGCCGCAAGAGGGCGATGCGAGTCGCCGGAACCGCTCTGGCCTATACGATGGGGGCACTGGCGATCCTCAAAGGAATGGCCGCCAACGGCTGGATTCCTAGCGTGCATCCGTGGCTCTGGTGACAATTGACGATTAACGACATTAACTATATGGCCTTAAAGGGATGGGCCGCCCTCACCGAATCGCCGTCCGAGGAGACGGCGATTTCCGCTTCCCACTTGCCCGCCATCACGGGGATCGCCAGCAGCTCGTATTGGCCCGGCGAGACTGCCCGCGCCTCCGCCGGAATTCTCCCGCAGAACATGCCCGGCATGACGAGGTAGGCTTCGATGCTGGCCTGCTCGACCGGGTTTCCTTCTTCATCCCGCAGCGTCAGCCGAATGACGTTTTCCTCCATGACCGCCGCTCCGCTTCGTTCGGATCGGACCTCCAGCCGCAGCGTCGAACCGCTTGCCGAAGTGTCCGTTCCTTCTCCTCCGGCGCTTCCCCCGCTTATCCGCCCGCAGCCCCCGACGATCAGCAAGCCGACGGAACAGGCCAAGGCGATGAGCTTTTTGGACATTTTACCCCTTCCTTCTCAGTCCGTTCGTTCTTTATTCACGCTTATGCGCAGTTGTCACAATTATGTCAACGGATGTAGCCCTAACGAGTTATGTCAACGTTCGGATATCGGGCTAGAATAGGGAGGAAGTATTCGACAGGATAGGAGCGATCCGGATGACCAAAAAGAGACGTGGATTGCTGGTGTTGGTCGTGCTGGCGGCGATGGGCTTGTCCGCGTGCTCGTCCGCGAAGCCTGGAGATCAAGATCCAAGAGACGTGAAAGTGGAGCTCAGGACGGACCCGGCGCAAGCGCAAGCGGGAGCGGACGTCAAGCTGATCGCGACCGTGACGGGACTGGTGGACGAGAAAAACACGATCGTGCAGTACGAGATCCGCAAAGCGGACCACAGCGGTTTGCCCGAGCTGCTGGAGAACGTCGAGCGGGAGAGCGGGGGAACGTACTTCGCCGGCTACAAGTTTGCTGAGAGCGCGGCTTACGACGTGTACATCCACATCTATAACGGCGAACTGCACATTACGAAGAAAAAACCGGTGGAAGTGGGGCCATGAGTTTCCTGACTCGAAAGGCGGGCACGGAAAGACCGCGCCGTCGGAAGAGACAAGGCTATCCGGGAGAACAAGGCAGCTCAGGCGGGTGGCGAGGCCTGCGGGGAGCTGTAGGCAGGCTGCTGCTCGCCGGGCTGACGCTTGCGGCGGTCGGCTCGTCCGGGACGGCCGCTGCGGAGCCTTCGCTGGCGGCGACCGCGCTGCAGCCGATCGTCGACGCGGCCAAGCCGGGCAGCGAAATCGTGCTCCCGGCGGGAAGCTATTCCGGCCCCGCGGTCGTCGACAAGCCGCTGACGATCCGGGGAGAGGAAGGAGCGACGGTGTATGGCACGGAGGGGAAGACCGTCCTGACCGTCCGAGCGGACCAGACGACGGTGCGCGGGATCAAGATCGTCAGCGACGGAACGAACGATGTTGCCGCCATCGCCGTGGAAGCGGACGATGTCGTCGTCGAGCGGACGACGATCGAGTCGTCCGGCCTCGGCATCTCGCTTCGCGATGCCCATAGGGCGACGGTCGCCGGCAATGCCGTCTACCCGGCGGCGGACACGGCCGGCTCCGCCTCGGGTCCGGCGGCGCGCACCGGCAACGGCATCGACCTCTACGATTCGCACGATGCGGCGATCAGAGACAACGAAGTCCATGGCATGAAGGACGGCATTTACTTGGAGAAGAGCCATCGCGCGGTTATCGAAGCGAACCGGATCTACCGGTCGCGGTACGGCATTCACTGCATGTACACCGATGGCACATTGATCAAAGGCAACGAAGGAAAGTTCAACGTGACCGGAGCGATGGTGATGGGCGTCAGGGACGCCGTCGTGACGGACAATTCGTTCCGCAAGCAGAGCGAGAACGTCCATTCCCAAGGCCTTCTTCTGTTCGACGTCCAGACTTCGCGGATCGAGCGCAACACGTTCGAAGGCAACCGGGTCGGCATCTACATGGAGCTTTCCTCGAACAATCGGCTGGAAGACAACGACGTGCTGAGAAACTTCGTCGGCGTTCAGTTTCTGGAGTCGTCCGATAACGCCTTCTCGGGCAACGTCTTTCTCGCCAACGTCATCGAAGCGCAGGCGACGGACAGCGCCGGCAATCGGCTCGCCCACAACTATTGGGACGCCGCTCAGGCGCTGGACAAGGACGGGGACGGACTCAGCGACCTGCGCTATGCCATCAACCCGTTTTTCGAACGGGCGGCCGATCGTACGCCTGCGTATCAGTTGTTTTTTCAATCGCCGGGCATGACGTTCCTCAGCGGTCTGTTTACAGCCGACGCGGGCGAATGGTCCTTCGATTCCGCGCCGCTGATGAATATGCCGAAGGACACGGGGGCTCTAACGGAAGCATCGAACGGAAAACCGCGGGACGGAGGCGAAGCCGCCGTCGGGGCGATCGGCGCGGCGCTTGCGCTCGGAGCGATTTTAACCATCTACTTGGGGGTAAGGAAATGAAAAAACGGATGATGATTAGTGTGCTGGTTCTGGCCGTCGCGTTGCTCGCGGGCTGTGGAGGGAAGAAATACGAGGCGGTGCCGATCAACGAAGACGTCGACGTCTGCGCGATCTGCAAAATGCAGGTCAAGGACGACGCCTACGCGACGCAGCTGACGACGAAAGACGGCAAAACGTACAAATTCGACGACATCGGCTGCATGAACGAATGGAAGAGCAAAAACGGCACGGATAACATCGGCATGGATTACGTACGGGATTACAACGACAAGGAATGGATCGAGTTCGCGTCGGCGACCTACGTGTACGACGCTTCTCTCCGCACGCCGATGGCTTACGGGATCGTCAGCTTCAAGGACAAGAAGTCGGCCGAGGCGTTCATCGCCGAGCAAGGCGTCGGACAGCTGATGAGCGCGAAGGAGTTGGCCGGCCATTCCTGGGCGCAAAATAAGCAAGGCATGGAGATGGACATGGAGCACGGTCACGAGGCCGAAGGCGGCATGGACGGGCACGGCGAAGGAGAAGAGAAGACGGAATCGACGCAGCACGCGGGGATGTAACCGATGGCGGACATGCTGCAAGTCGCCGCGCGAGAAATCCGGATCGGGTTCCGCAACCCGTGGTCCTACTCCTTCATGGCGTTGTTTTCCGTCTTCAGCTTGAGCCTGCTGCTCATGAACGCCAGAGGCGTCGTGGACGGCTACTCCGGAACGACCGGCTCGATGATCAGCTTGATTCTGTATTTGCTGCCGCTGATGACGCTGTTTCTCGGATCGTTCTCGCTGACGGCGGAGAAGGAAGAAGGGAGCTGGCAGCTGCTCTCGACGTATCCGCTCGGCACGGTTTCCTACATCGCGGGCAAATACGCGGGCTTGTCGGTCGTGCTGCTGACGATCGTCGCCTTCGGCTACGGTTTGATGGGGGCGGTCGGTCTGGCCGCCGGAGCCGGCTTCGCGCTGCAAACGTATCTGCTGTTTCTCGCTTTCTCCGCCGGGCTCGTACTTTTGTTCCTGGCGGTCGCGATGATCGTCGGCTCGTTGTCCCGCAACCGGTGGCAGGCGATGACGATCAGCGTCGCGCTCTGGTTCTTCCTCGTGATCGGCTGGTCGACGATTCTGATCGCGCTGCTGGGAAGTCTGCCCTACGTCTGGATCAAGCCGGCGCTCGTCTTTCTGACGTTCTTCAATCCGGCCGAGCTCGTCCGTCTGTTCGTCGTCGTCAAGCTCGGCGGAGGCGCGGTGCTCGGTCCGGAGTACTACGATTGGGTGCAATGGGTGCAAGGCTCGGCCGGAACGCTCGTCTTCCTGGGAGGTTGCGCGGCGATGCTCGGCTTGTCCGGAGCGCTTGTATGCTGGATTTGGGAGAGGAGGCGACAGCATGGCTGAACCGCTGCTCGTCGCGGACGGCATTTCCAAGACGATCAAGAAGCAGGTTTTGGTCGAGTCGATCGACGTAAAGTTGGGCAAGGGAGAAGTGTTGGCTCTGTGCGGAGGCAACGGCGCGGGCAAGAGCACGATTCTCCGAATGATCGCCGGCATTATGCGGCCCAGCGGCGGCAGCGTCCGCGTGAACGGCTGGGACTGGACCCGCGACCGCTCGCAGTACGCCAAGCAGCTCGGATATATGCCGGACGATTATTCGTTCAGCCCGGGACTGACGGCGATGGAGGCGTTGAGCTTCTGGGCGGCGCTTCGGGGCGTCGGCAAAGAACGCGTGCTGGAAGCGCTGGAGCTGGTCGGGTTGGAGCAGAAGCGGAGCGGCAAGGTGCAAACGTTCTCCAAAGGGATGCGGCAGCGCCTGCTGTTCGCTCAGGCGATTCTGGCCGAACCGCCGCTGCTGCTGATGGACGAGCCGACCAACGGCTTGGACCCTTACTGGATGGACGAGTTCGTGCGCCTGCTGGGCGAGCTGAAACGGCGCGGCCACGCGGTCGTCTTCAGCACGCACCAGTTGCAGACGGCCGAGGAGATCGCGGATCGGGTCGTCTTCCTGATCGACGGCCGCAAATGCGGAGAAGGCTCGGTTGAATCGTACCGGCAGCTTCACGGAAAGCATCCTTTGCACGCGGCGTTTCGGGAGGCGCTCGGATGAAGCGGGAATCGACGTACCGGGGACCTCTGACCGGGATTATCGGGCTGCTGGCGCTGGCCGCCGTACTGGCCATTGCTTTCCCCGCTTTTCGTTCGGATTCCGAGGGCAAGGGCGGACTGTCGGCAGGTATGGAGGCTCCGCCGATCGAAGGCGTGGATACGTCCGGGGCGCAGGTGGACTTGCATCAGATGCGGGGACTGCCGGTCGTCGTCAATTTCTGGGCGTCGTGGTGCCAGCCGTGCGTGAAGGAGATGCCTCTGATCGACGAAGTGTACCGCAGCGCCTCCGATCGGTTCAAGCTGATCTCTATCAACGTCGGCGATACGAAAGGAACGGTGAACGAGTTTTTGGCGGAGCACGGCATATCGTTCCCGGTGCTGATCGACGCAGCCGGGAAAGCGGCCGAGCGTTACCGCGTATCCGCGCTTCCCGCCACGTTCGCGATCGACGCGGAAGGGCGCATCAGCCATGCGGGCGTCGGACAGCTGACCGATGCGGAGCAAATGTACTCGCTTATCCGATCCTCGAAGTAATTTCTTCTCGAAGTAATGGAGTCGAAGCGAATAATCGCGCTAATCATGTCCATGCTCATCCCTCATTCGATAGATCGAAATAATAGGTGACCCATTGTAGCATGCCGGTTCATGCAGGCGAAATTACATTCGTGGAGAAGCGCCTTGGCTGTCCGTTGTCAATAGGGGTAATATGACGATTTGGTGGATAACCTATAAGAAATCCGGTCGTTCAGCCCGTGTTTTCCAAAATAAATGTGACGTCCGCGGCTCTTCCCCGTATGAATTAAGATAATCATTTGAAAGGAAGACTGAATTGATACTCAATTTGTTTCTCGTCGCCATTCTTATCGTTTTAACCGCTTTTTTCGTAGCTACCGAATTTGCCGTCATTAAGCTTCGCCCCAGCCGCGTCGATCAGATGGTGATAGAGGGGAGAAAAAATGCGCTGGCGGTTCAGAAGGTGACGAACAATCTGGACGGTTATTTGTCCGCCTGTCAGCTCGGCATTACGATTACCGCGCTGGGACTCGGCTGGCTCGGCGAGCCGACGGTCGAGAAGATGCTGTACCCGTTATTCGAGCAACTGGCAATCGGAGAGAAGGCCGGCCACATTCTGTCGTTCGGCATCGCCTTCGTATCGATTACGTTCCTGCACGTCGTGCTGGGAGAGCTGGCGCCGAAGACGATGGCTATCCACAAAGCGGAAGCGATCTCGGTGTTTACCGCTCCGATGATCATTATTTTCTACAAAATCATGTATCCGTTTATTTGGGTCTTGAACGGCTCGGCGAACGCGCTCGTCAGAGTGTTCGGAATGAAGCCGGCCAGCGAGCATGAGGAGGCGCACTCGGAAGAGGAAATCCGCATTATTTTGTCGGAGAGCTACGAGAGCGGGAAAATCAACAATACCGAATACGGTTACGTAAACCGGATTTTCCAATTCGACGAAATGATGGCCAAAGAAATCATGGTTCCCCGCACCGATATGGTCTGCCTGTACGAGGACATGACCCTGGAAGAACTGATATCGGTCGTAAGGAAGGAGCAGTACACGCGCTTCCCTGTAGCCAGGGAGAACAAGGACCATATCGTCGGATTTATTAATACGAAGAGGCTGTTCCTGAAATACGACAACGATCCGGAATTCGATTTCCGGAAGCATATTCATCCCGTGATGACCGTACCGGAGGCGATTCCGGTCAAGTCGCTTCTGCTCCGAATGCAGGAGGAGCAAGTTCATCTGGCCATTCTGCTCGACGAGTACGGAGGCACTTCCGGGCTAGTGACGATCGAGGATATTTTGGAAGAAATCGTAGGGGAAATCCGCGACGAATTCGATAACGACGAGAAAAAGCCGATCGAGCAGTTGGGCTCCGGCCACTACTTGTTCGACGGATTAACGCCGATCGACGAGATTAATTTGCTGTTCGGCGCCTCGCTTGAGCAGGACGGCGTCGATACGATCGGGGGCTGGCTGTACAACAGGCAGCCGGATTTGGCCAAGGGCGGGGAATGGATTTACGGGGAGCTGCGCTTTACCGTGCGGGAGAGGGACAAGCACCGCATTCGCAAAGTGGAGATCCGGCAGGTCTAGAGATAGGCGGCTATTCGATTATCGTGTATAATAGGATCAATTCACTCGGAGGTGTAAAAATATGCAAAAAAACCAGACAATCGCTCGGACGGAAGCCAACGACAAGAAAGAGACGAGCAAGCGGTAGACAACGCGCGATCTCATCGCGTTAGACGATTGTCATTGTCGGCACGGGTATGACGAACGCGTTGATCTGCCGAAAATAGAGAGGCGGATTCGACGTTTTGAAGGAATTGGACGTATCACGGATTTATATGTTTATGGGTTTTATGACGTCGCTGGCTAACGCGACGATGTTTACGACCTATGCGATCTATCAGGTCGTTGCGCTAGGGTTTAATCCTCTCCAGCTTCTGCTGGTGGGGATGGTGCTGGAAGTCACGGTGTTGCTGTTCGAAGGCGTGACGGGAGTCGTGGCGGATACGTATAGTCGAAAAGCGTCCGTCATCGTCGGCATGTTCGTGCTCGGAGCCGGATTCGTGCTGGAAGGAAGCGCGATGTGGCTGGGAGACGGCAGCACTGCGATGTCGGCGTTCGTATGGCTGCTTATGGCGCAGGTTGTCTTCGGTATCGGGTTCACGTTCGTCAGCGGCGCCGATTCCGCCTGGATGGTCGATGAGGTGGGAGAGGAGCGCGCCGGCCGCGTCTTCTTGAAGGCGAAGAGAGTCGGCTTGATCGGAACGCTGCTGGGCATCGGGCTCAGCGTGGCGATTTCCACGATCGGCTACAACTTGCCCTACATTGCCGGGGGCTTGATGTACTTGGCTTTGGGCGCGTTTCTGATTGTTTATATGAAGGAGACGAACTTCACGAGACCGGAGAAAACGGAGGGAAGGTTCTCTCATTTTCGTAGCATGAAGGCGACATGGGTGACCGGTGCGCGGACGGTCAGAGGCAGCCGGATCTTGCTGATGATCCTGATTGTCACCCTGTTCAGCGGGGCGGCTTCGGAAGGCTACGACCGGTTGTGGCAGGCTTTCATTATCGGCGATATCGGCTTTCCCGCCGCCAGCGGATTCAATATGGCCACCTGGTTCGGCTTGATCGCGCTCGCGTCGACGCTGCTGAGTCTGGCGGCGGTCTGGGCGGCGGAGAAGCGGCTGGATAAGATCGGCGAGAGATTCGCCCGCCGAAGCCTGATCGTCCTGACCGCCGCGCGGGTGTTGGGCATAGCGGGACTGGCCTTGTCTCCGAACTTCGCGTACGCGCTGGCCGCCGTGCTGCTGATCGAGGTCGTCATGGCGCTGACCGGACCGGTCTACGACACATGGCTGAACCTGAACATCGAGAGCCGTTCGCGGGCTACCGTGCTGTCCATGCTGAGCCAGTCGGATGCGCTCGGTCAGACCGGAGGCGGGCCGTTCGTCGGCTGGATCGGCAGCCGCCTGTCCGTAAGGGCGTCGCTGCTCGCTTCCGCCGCGCTGCTTGTTCCGATTCTCGCGGTGTTCGCCCGGGCTCGAGGCCGGCAAAGCGACGTTTCCGCGGACAAACAAAATATAGCGTAATGTTCCGGAAGGTCTTCCCCCGATTCATGCGGCGGAAGGCCTTTTTTCGTCTTACAGCAGCTTCAGCGTTCCGCACAGCTCGATCAACCGATGAATGCCCTGCAGCTGGCTGCGGTTGCGGTCGTCGATGCTTCGCAGGGCTTCTTCCGTGACCTTTTTGGCATGCTCCAGGCTATGATGATCCAGCGCGTGTACGATTTCTTTCATGCTTTTCAGGAAGTAGATCGTGCTTCGAAGCGTGCGAATGAGCAAAATTTTTCGCAGGTGCTGGGGAGTAAAGACGCGGTATCCGTTGTCCGGATCACGATCCGGGGTGAGCAGCCCCTCCTTCTCCCAGTGCCGGATTGCGGATGTGGCTACTCCGGCTTGCCGGGCGACTTCTCCGATCGTCATGCTCTTCTTGGCTTTCGGATGGATGGCCGGAGCCGATTCAAGGGGATGCAGCAGCTCCAGCGTCTTATCGGCCGCCTGCTTCTCCTGCTGAAGAAGGGCCTGTTCCTTGTTGACCGTCCAGAAGGCCTCGTCGGTTCGCCCTCCTTGGATCATGACAAGGACGTCGCAGGTCGTTTTAACCCCGAAGCCGGGGAACATGGCGCGTAAGCAGCGGAAGTAGGCGAGATGCACGTCCGTATACAATCGGTAACCGTTGGGCGCTCGCTCGGGCGCGGGGACGACTCCCCAGGACTCGTAATGGCGCAGCGCGCTCGTGCTGATATGAAGCTGTCTGGCGATTTCGATTGGCTTGTAGGACCCCATGAATATCCCTCTCCTTCAGGTGAAGAGCTTGTTTTGGCTGCTCTACTATAGCAAAAGGTTTCCGGCTTCGCAATCGTCCGAAGGTACTGAGAGTTAGAAGTGAAAGCTTAAAGAAGGGTGACAATGTTTGTCAGCCGAGCGGAGCGGAGGAGGCGGGACGGAGCGGGAACTTTAGCACTTGCATGAATGTAGTAAAGTAAGATTGTGCAAGCCATTCACCGGAAAGAAGGGATTTAAGTTGCCGATCATTCATGAACTGCCGGGAGCTGAAGAAGTTGCGGTTTTAAGAGCTGAAGCGGGTCTGAGCCCGCAAAGTCCGTCCGCCGTCGAAAGGGCTCTTCGCCATTCGTTGTTCGTTGCCTGTGCGAGAGACGAACGGAACAAGCTGTTGGGAACGGGCAGGGTAATCGGAGACGGAGTTTATCATTTCCAGATCGTGGATATTGTCGTTCGCTCGGATTGTCGGGATCGTTCTGTCGTGCATGAGCTGATGGAAGAGCTGATAGATTACGTCGACCGCAATGCGGAGCAAGACGCCAATCTCGTCGTCATCTCCGACCTGGAGGAGATGAAACTGTATGCGAAGCATGGCTTCGCACTGATGTACCCGAACTTCTACGGAATGAGCAGAAAGCTTTAATTCGGTTCCCGCCGGCGGTTGATGGATAGCCGTTTTATACCTCTGTTTCATGACACCTGAGTAAAGTGCAGATAGGTGCAGGATTGAGATGGCGTGAGATGGCGCTAAGGCTGGAGGCGGGCGTGGGTGAAATGGAGCTATTGACGGAGGTCTTGGGAGAGAACACCGAAAAAAATGAAGATTTCTTAAAAAAAGTACCGGGTATCTGCACATTACTCAGGCAGCGCGAAATGGAGATAGAGAGCAGGTCCGCAAGGCTGAAGGCGAGGAAGGAGGAACATGCGGCACGGGGTGAAAGAATTGGGCGAGGATGAAGCTTGACAGGCGGATGGTTTTCCCCTAAGATGGGTTTCAAAGTTCAAGCGACGATCAAGGACATGAGCGCGTGCGGATACCGCCCAGAGAGAGGGGGCATGGCTGAAACCCCCTTCGGAGAGAGGCGTGCGTTTACCCCCTTGTAGCTGCGATTCGGAAATTGCGCCGAGCGATGCGGGGCAGGAGTATGAGTCGACGGGAGCTCCCGTTACAGAGCGCCGAGGATTCGCGAACGTGCCGATAGCATGGGGCGGATTGAATTTGGGTGGAACCACGAGCGCGCTCGTCCCTTTGCGGACGGCGCTTTTTTATTTTCATAACGGCTTGGATCAAGGACATGAGCGTTTGCGGAAACCGTACAGAGAGAGGGGGCGCGGGCTGAGACCCCCTTCGGAGAGAAGCATGCGGTTACCCCCTTGTAGCTGCGATTCGGAAATTGCGCCGCGAGCGATGCGGGGCAGGAGTATGCGTCGACGGGAGCTCCCGTTACAGAGCGCCGAGGATTCGCCGGACGTGCCGAGGGCATGGGGCGGATTGAATTTGGGTGGAACCACGAGCGCGCTCGTCCCTTTGCGGACGGGGGCGTTTTTTAGTTCATACGCAAAATAAAAAAGGAGATGCTGGACGATGTGCAATTCCAAACAAGAGCAAGCAAGAGCAAGCGCCGCCATGCTGTTGGCACAAGCGGTGCAAAGGAAGTTCGAAGGAGTCAAGCTGGGAGTCGGGGCGGTATCGGAGCAAGGGTTCTACTACGATTTCGAGGTGCCGGGCCTGTTCGCGGAATCGGACCTGGCCGCCGTCGAGGAGGAGATGCGGAAGCTGGCGGCTAACGGGGCTCGGGCGAAGCTGGAATGGATACCAAGGGCGGAGGCGGCAGAGCTGTTCGAAGCAAGAGGGGAAAGCTGGAAGGCGGAATGGCTGCGGGAGGAAGCGGAACTGGATCCGGTGCCGGTATTCTGGAGGGGAGAGTTTGCCGATGTATACCCGGACGGCTGCGCGCGAGAAGCCGGGATGGACGCCCGGTGTTCAAGCTGCTTAGCGTGGCGGGAGCTTACTGGAGAGGGGACAGCGGCAATCCGATGCTGCAGCGCGTCTACGGAGCGGCGTTCGCGAACGAATCGGAGCTGAAGCAGTTTCTCGTCTGGCAGGAGGAGGCTTCGCGGCGCGACCATCGCAAGCTGGGCAAGCAGCTCGAGCTCATTCATTTCTCGGAGGAGGCTCCGGGCATGCCGTTCTACTTGCCGAAGGGGGCGGTCGTACGGCAGGAGCTGGAGAACCTGTCGAGGGAGTTTTTGCGAAAATACGAATACGAGGAAGTCCGTACGCCGCTTATCATGAACAGGCAAATGTGGGAGCAGTCGGGGCATTGGGAGCATTATCGGGACAATATGTATTTCTCCGAGCTGGACGGTCATCAATTCGCCGTTAAGCCGATGAATTGTCCGGGGCACATGCTGATCTACAAGAGCCGGCTGCGTTCGTACCGGGATCTGCCGATCCGGCTGGCCGAATTCGGACAGGTGCATCGCCACGAATACAGCGGAGCGTTGAACGGCTTGTTCCGGGTTCGTACGTTTTGTCAGGACGACGCGCATATTTTCGCCCGTCCCGATCAGATCGAGTCGGAGATCGGGCGGGCGATCGCGATGATTCAGGAGATGTACGGCCTGTTCGGCTTCGAGTACAGCCTGGAACTGTCGACGCGGCCGGACGATTCCATGGGCAGCGACAAACAATGGGCCGAAGCCGAGGCGGCGCTGGCCAGGGTGCTGGAGAACAGCGGCCTTCCCTATCGGATCAACCCGGGAGACGGTGCGTTCTACGGTCCGAAGATCGATTTCCACATCAAGGACGCTCTGAATCGTAGCCATCAATGCGCGACGGTTCAACTGGATTTTCAGATGCCGGAGAAGTTCGGTCTTGCGTACGTGGACGAGAGGAACGAGAAGCGCGTGCCGATCGTTATTCACCGTGCCGTATACGGGTCGATCGACCGGTTTATGGGGATTCTGATCGAGCACTATGCCGGAGCGTTTCCGGCGTGGCTGGCTCCCGTGCAAGCGATGATCATTCCGGTAGCGGACAGTCACGGGGCGTATGCAGAGGAAGCGTGCCGCATGCTGAAGGAAGCGGGAATACGGGCGGAGACGGACTGCCGGAACGAGAAGCTCGGCTATCGCGTCCGAGAGGCGCAGCTTATGAAAATCCCGTATGTCGCGGTCGTCGGAGACGCGGAGCGGGCTGCCGGCACGGTTCAGGTCCGCATGTACGGCCGGCAGGGGCAGCAGCAATTCGGCTTGGCGGACCTGGCGGCGGACCTATGCGGCAAGGTCGGGAGAAGGGAAATCTGACGGCGGAGGAAGCGGGAGGAGCGAGGAGGTGCAGCCGCATTTTTATAGCCGGGATGTACCGGCTTCGGTTCCAAAAAGGATGAAAATGCTCCTTTTGTCGCAACCTGTTAATTAAACGAACCTTAACGAAGGAGCGGGGAGCATGAAGGACGCAATCGGCAAAGCGATGTCGCTGGGATTGGGATTGGTCGTAGCAGGCAAGGAGCAGGTGGAAAGGACGATCGAAGAGCTGGTGAAAAAAGGGGAGCTAAGCCGGACCGAGTCGGGCTCGCTGACGGAGGAGCTTGTGCGCAAGGGGGAAGAGGCGAGAGGGCGGGTGGAGGAGCTCGTGCGAACCCGCATTCATGCGCTGCTGGGGGACGGCACTTTGGCGACGAAGGAGGATATCGAACGCCTGGAACAACGTCTGAGCGACTTGGAGCAGCGGATGGCCGGGGGTTAACGGAAGGCGGGGACGGAGGATGAACCTGCGACAACGGATTCGAAGGCTGCGGCGCTATCGGTCGATCGCTTCGGCGCTTGCCCGGAACGGGCTGGGCTACGTGGCGCACGACATGGGGCTGACCGACAAGCTGCTGTTTTTCCGCAGCGAGGAGCGAAGGGGCGTCAAGGGCAAAAGCCTCGGCGAGCGCATTCGCTTGCTGCTGGAAGAGCTGGGTCCGACGTTCGTGAAGCTCGGGCAGATTGCCAGCTCGCGGCCCGATCTGCTTCCCGCGGATATCGTGCGGGAGCTGGAACGGCTTCAGGATCAGGTGACGGCGTTCCCGTACGAGCAAGCGTCGGCCATTATCGAGCAGGAGCTTGGGGACTCCGTGGACCGGCTGTTCTCGAGCTTGTACGAGACGCCGATCGCGGCCGCTTCCATCGGGCAGGTGTACCATGCCCGGCTGAAGGATGGCCGGGACGTCGTCGTCAAAGTGCAGCGCCCGAACATTCTGCGGTTGATCGAAACGGATCTCGGCATATTGGCGGATTGGGCCAGGCTTGCGGAGAGCCGGTTGGAGTGGGCGAGGAACTACCGGTTGGCCGATGTGGTGGAGGAGCTGGGACGCGCGCTGCGGGACGAGCTGGATTTCGACAAGGAAGCGAGGCATGCCGAGCGGTTCGCACAGGCGAACCAAGGGGCGAAGAAGATGCGAGTGCCGGCCGTGCACCGGGAATTCAGTTCAAGCCGCGTGCTGACGATGGATTACGTCGAAGGGATCAAGCTGTCCGAGCTCGGCCGCTTGGACCGCGCCGGACTTAACAGGAAGGAACTGGCGGAGCGCTACGCGCGGATGATTTTCCAGCAGGCGCTGGTCGATGGTTTTTTTCACGGGGACCCGCATCCGGGCAACGTGCTGGCGCTGCCGGACGGCACGCTGGCCTGGCTCGATTTCGGGATGATGGGCCGCTTGTCGCCGGAGACGAAGAGAAGCTTCGCTTCCTTCGTCATCGCGCTGCGCAACCAGAGCTCCAAAGGCGTGCTGCGCGCCATTTCCCGCATGGGCGCCGTGCCCGACGAGGCGGATCGGGAGCGGCTGCTGTCCGATATCGAAGAGCTGAGGGAGAAGTACTACCAAGTTCCGTTCCATCGGCTTCACCTCGGAGAAGCGGTTCACGATCTGTTTTCCGTGGCGCTGCGGCACCGCATTTCGATTCCCAAGGAGCTGACGCTGCTCGGCAAAACGTTCCTGACAATGGAGGGCGTCGTCACTACGCTTGACCCTTCGTTCAGTATTTTCGACGTGGCCGAGCCATTCGGGAAAAAGCTGTTCCTGGAGCGGCTGAACCCGCGGAATTGGCTGAGCGGCTGGGCCGAGGACATTCCCGACTATGTCGATCTGCTCGGCGAGCTGCCGTCCAATCTGAAGCTCGCGTCGCGTCTGCTGAGCCAAGGAAAGCTGCGGATCGAGGTCGCGACGCCGCAGATCGAAGCCATTATGGCCAAGATGGACCGCATCGGGAATCGACTGTCGTTCAGCATTGTGCTGCTGTCGCTGAGCATCGTCATGCTCGGCTTGATCGTCGGCGCGGCGCTGAGCCATTCCAAAACGCTGCTGTGGCGCATTCCGGTCATCGAGATCGGGTTGGGCATCGCGTTTTTCATGCTCATCTGGCTGATTTCCTCCATTTTCCGATCGGGACGGTTTTGATAGTTGATCAAGGACGCGAGTATGTTAAAATGAGTTCATCCTTGACCTTCAGCGGAGGTAGACAGATGCAACTCATTGATCCATCAATCGTACAGACGAGGCTTGACCGTCTCAGAGACCAGGAGCTTTACATCCACCTGGAGATGACGAGCGGCGCCTATGCGGCGCATTTCGACAGTTCGAAGCATCCGGCGGCGACCTTTATTACGAATGCGTTCGTCAAATACAGCCAAGGCTCGATATCCGGGGAAGGCCCGTACCGCGTCGGTCTGAAGACGTCGCAAGGCTGGGTATATTCGGAAGGGCTGACCCATTACGAAGAGTCCGAACAGGAACGGCTCATTCTGGCCGGCCACGACAGTCAGGGCAAGCTGGTTGTCGCGCTGCAGCTCGGTCGGGAGCCTTTTTAATTGGAAATGGAGAGGAATGAGCAGATGAATCGCCGTATATTGGTCATATTGCCGCACCCGGACGATGAGGCGTTCGGGCTGTCGGGCGCGCTTGCCAAGCATGTAGACGAAGGAGCGCAGATCACGTACGCCTGTCTGACGCTCGGTGAGATGGGAAGGAATATGGGCATTCCGCCGTTCGCCAACCGCGTCACGCTGCCGTCCGTCCGGAAGAAGGAGCTGGAGAAGTCTTGCGAGGCGATCGGCATTCAGGATTTGCGCCTGCTGGGCTTCCACGACAAGACGATCGAATTCGAGGATCAGGAGCAGCTGGACGGGAAAATCCAAGCGCTTCTGGACGAGCTCCAGCCGGAGCTGGTCTATACCTTTTATCCGGGCTACAGCGTTCATCCCGATCACGACGCAACCGGAGCCGCGGTCGTTCGCACGATCGGGAGGCTTCCCGAGGCGCGCAGGCCGGCCGTTCGCTGCATCGCGTTCGCCAACAATCACGAGCAAGCGATCGGCAAGCCGGATATCGTTGTAGACGTAACGCGGTTTCTCGATTCGAAGCTGGCGTCCATTCAGGCTCACCGCTCGCAATTCCAAGCGGCTGAATTGTTGGGCAAGAACCAGCTGAGAGACGAGGAAATCCGGCAGCGGTTCGGCACGGAACGGTTCTGGACTTATCGGTTTGCTTAATTTTCTACAAATAGAGGATGTCCCATAAGTAAAAAAGGCGTACCGAACGATTATCGATGGATGCAGGGTAATGGGCATTTATCTCCTTCCGATGCTATACGATCCTGAAATTTTGAATGGAAAGACCCGTGACAGGGTCATTTCAGGACCGTATGAGGCAGTCTCCAGGAGATAGATGCCCTTCATTTTTCATCGATTATCTTGTACGCCCCTACTTACGGGACAACCTCTTCTTTGCATAATCGGGGCCGAAAGCGCCCGACAGGCTTCGACTTGCCTGACGGCAACTTATTTTGATGCGGAAAGCTTAATTGTTCTCCCTCTACTCTTGGGTTCGGCTGCAACACTGTTTCTCTAGACCCACACGAAGTTCGTTCGGTATGCTTAAAGCGTTGGAGTCAGGAGGGGACCGCGCATGGAAGCTTATCAGGACATTAAACAGGGAGAGAAAGGCGCTTGGGTAAGCATCTGCGCCTACATCGTTCTATCGACGTTAAAACTCGCCGTCGGCCACGCATCGGGCTCGGAAGCGCTGCTGGCAGACGGTTTCAATAACGCAACGGATATCGTCGCTTCGATCGCGGTGCTCGTCGGCTTGAAAATATCGCGCAAGCCGCCGGATCGCAACCATCGATACGGGCATTTTCGGGCGGAGACGGTGGCGGCGCTCGTCGCTTCGTTCATTATGATGGCGGTGGGCGTGCAGGTGTTCGTCCAGGCGATCTCCAAAGTTTCGGCGCCGAACCTGGAATCGCCGGATATGATCTCGGGATGGACGGCGCTGCTGTCCGCGGCGGCCATGTTCTTCGTCTACCGGTACAACGCCCGGCTGGCCAAGCGCATTAACAGCCAGGCGCTGATGGCGGCTTCTCAGGACAACCGGTCCGACGCGCTCGTCAGCATAGGCGCGTTCGCCGGAATCGTCGGCTCGCAGTTCGGAATTGCCTGGCTGGACCCGGTGACGGCGCTCATCGTCGCGGCTATCATCTGCCGGACCGCTTGGCACATTTTCAGAGACGCCACACACGCGCTGACCGACGGCTTCGACGAGACCGAGCTGAACAAGCTTCGCAAGACGATCTACGACAGTCCCGGAGTAAAAGGAGTCAAAGATATTAAAGCGCGGGTTCACGGCAACAACGTTCTCGTCGACGTCACCATTAACGTGAACAAATACTTAAACGTGATAGAGAGCCATGCGATAACGGAGAAAATCGAAGAGAGAATGAAGACCGATCACAATATTTCGCATATTCACATTCATATCGAGCCTTACGAGGCAAGCTAGAAGCTCCCGGCCGGGACAAGGGGATAGCGCGGAACCGGCGGCCCCGATTGCCGATTCCGTCATCTTTCTGTCATTCGGTTGTGACTGTTCGTCTATTGAAGAGAGGATGCGGATTCAATAGGATAACACTGAAAGACTCGACGCGATCCGCTATATCATTTTCGCGGCGATATCGGACAGCGTCAGGATGTAACCTTTACCGCGGATGTTCTCGATCGAGAGCGCGGCGTTCGTCTTCCGGCGAATCCGATACAGCAGGGAGTTGAGCTCCTCTGGGCTGGCCGGCGGAAGCTGGTCGTCCTCCGAGCGTTCCGGCCATACATACCGGATGATGTCTTCTTTGGGAACGAACTGGCGCTCTTTGGCCAGCAGCAATTCCAGACATTTGTATTCCTTATCGGAAAAGGCGTAGCTCAGATCGCGAAGATGAAGCTGCCGTCTGACGGGGTCCAGCTCGTAACCGGCGGCCGAGGGGGACAACTGGGACGCCGGACCGAAATCCAGCGTTTCCTCCCACATGCTCGTAGAGAAGGTCAGAATAACCATCCCTTTGGCGAAGGAGATCGTATCCGACGATTGCAGCGGATGGGGCGAGAACGGAGCAAGCCTGACGCCATTCACTTCCGTTCCGTGTTTGCTCTCGAAATCGGTAATGGAGTAGCTGCCGCTCTCCCAGCGTATCGCGGCTTGCTTGCGGGATACGTATGCGTTCTCGAAGCCGATGTCCGGCTCCCAGCCGACGTCCTTGCGGCCGATGATCACTTTCGACTGAGCGATCTGAAGCGTCGAGCCTTCATCATAGGGGAATCCTCGTATGACTACGAGGCAAGAGTTGGGCTTCATTATCGTTAACCTCATTCCTAATTAAGATAAGTCCGAAGAAGGTTATACCGCGTATAACGAAAAATTATGGGGCAAGATTCCCCAAATTGCAACAAGCGAGGAGAACCGCATGAAACAAATCGTCGTTAATCCCGGCTCGCCGTTCGGCGGAGCCGTGTCCGTTCCGGGGTCCAAGAACAGCTCGCTGGCGCTGATGGCCGCCGCTTGCTTGTCGGACGAGCCCGTTCTATTAAGAGGAATACCGAAAATTACCGATCTTGACGTCTTCTCCCGGATCGGGGAAGACATCGGATTGATCATTTACCGCGACGAGGACAACGCGGTGCTGATCGACCCGCGCGGCATTCGCAGCACGGTCGTCGATCCGGCGCGCGCCTCCGCGTTCCGCACCGCTTATTATTTCATCGGAGCGCTGCTGGCCAAGCATGGCAAAGTCAGCATGGGCTATCCGGGAGGCGACGACTTCGTCAGCCGTCCGATCGACCAGCACATTAAAGCGATGATGGCGATGGGGGCCAAGTTCGTCTTCCATACCGACTATTACGAGGTGGAATGCGCAAATCTGCGGGGAGCGGACATCTACTTCGACACGATCTCTTCCGGAGCGACGATCAACGCGATGCTGGCGGCGGCAAGAGCGACGGGCCGAACGACGCTGCGCCAGGCGGCCAGAGATCCGGAAGTCGTCGATACCGCGCAGCTGCTGATCAAGATGGGCGCCAAAATCAGGGGAGCGGGCAGCGACACGATTACGATCGAAGGCGTCGGCCACTTGCGCGGCTGCACGTACACGGCTATTCCCGACCGCCTGATCGCGGGGGCGTTCCTCATTGCTGCGGGCGCGACGAAGGGCATCGTCACGGTGAACGACGTCATTCCCGAGCATCTCGGCTCCTGCATGGCGAAGCTGCGGGAAATCGGCATGGAAGTGGAGGAGGGGGACCAATCCGTTACCGCCTATGCCGCCGGCAGGCTAAGGCCGACTCGGGTAAGAACGGCCATGTATCCCGGGTTTCCGACCGATCTGCAGCAACCTCTCACCGCTCTGCTGACGCGAATTCCCGGCACAAGCCTGGTGGCGGACCGGATCTATCCGAAGAGATACCAGCATGTGCCTCAGCTGAATCGGATGGGAGCGCGCATCGACGTCCGGTCCGGTGTGGCGAGAATCAAGGGAGGGACGCCGCTGCGCGGCACGCTCGTGCACGCTTCCGACGTTCGCGCGGGCATCTGCCTGCTCGTTGCCGCGCTGACGGCGGAGGGAACGACTTCGATCGCGGGCGTTCGCCATATCGAGCGCGGCTACGAGAATATCGCCGCTTCGTTCCGGGCGCTCGGAGCGGACGTGACGATGCGGGACACTGCGGACGCTTTCGGTTCGTATACGAGCCTGGGTTCGTAAAACGGACTATCGGTCTGCGGGCGGCGGCCCGGTCGTGGTCCCTTCGACAAGGAATGGCTCCAGCACGACTTGACGATACTCGCCGGGGCCTTCGTTCAGAGCGTCGAGCAAAATACGCGTAGCCTGCTTGCCGATTTCTTCTTCGGACTGAGCGATATGCGTGAAGCGCGCCCGATTGTCCAGTCCTGGAGACGGATCGTCGAAGGTGACGATGGAGAGGTCTCCGGGCACGCTCATGTTCAGCTTGTCCGCGATGGCGGCGATATGCGAACCAAGCGTGGAGTTGAGCGTAATATAAGCCGTCGCCAGACGGCTGCCGATGTAGCGGTGCAGCATATGGCCGCCCTGCTCCACGTCATGGGCGCCGATCGAAAATTCGGTCAGCATCAGGGCGGGGTTGATCAGAGCGCCTTTTTGCTTCAAGGCGTCCATATAGCCCGCGATCCGGTCCTGCACCGGAATCGTCTGCAGGGGCGAATCCGAGCAGACGGCGATATCCCGATGCCCGAGCTCCCACAGGCGGGAGACGGCGAGCTCCGCGCCTTTGCGGCTGTCGGAGCAGACGAAGTGGGTTTCCACTCCCGGGAAGTAACGATCGATGAGCACGAACGGAAACCGATTCACCTTCAGCGCCAAAATTTCCTCGTTATAGGCTTCGGCGTCAACCGGGAAAATGATCAGCCCGACCGCTCCCATCCGGATCAGTTCGGAGATCGCTTCTTGCTCCCGCTCCTTGGACTCGTTCGTCAGCACGATATTCAAGAAGTAGGGAGTGCCGCGAAGCACGTCGTTTATTCCCCGAATGAGACGCAGCGCGAAAAAGTCGTTCACCGACGGCACGATAAACCCGATCATTTTCCCGGACGAAGCGGCAGCTTCGGCGCCCCGCGACGGGAAATAGCCGGGTTTACCGGCGTTTTCCGCCTCCTTGCCCCGATCCGTTTCCTGCGCGATGCCGAGGCTGGAGACGTCTTTGCCCACAAAGCTGCCCTTCCCCGGAACCCGATAGATCCAGCCTTCCTTGGCCAACTGCGCCAGCGCGTTCGCCACCGTAATTCGGCTGACGCTGAACGCCTCCATCAGCTCGCGCTCGGTCGGAATTTGGTCGCCGGCCAGCAGCTGCCCCGAGTTTATCCGACGTTTGAAATGATTCTGGATTTGCATATATAGAGGCTGCCGCTCGTTGTTCATTTATCCGGCTCCTGTAAATTGGATTATATAGCTATTATATCAAAGGGGAGCGCGGATAGAATAGATTTTATTAGGGTTTTTGGTGTAAATGACATATATGATATAAAATTTAATCTTTATATTGAATATATCATTTCGTGATGGTATATTCGTTGCAAAAGCCATGCGGCGATAAGGAGAGAGACCGATGCCCTACGAGACAGCGCCGATCATGACCGGTCGGGCCAAGCATACGCTGGAGAAAATTCGGGAGCACATCTATATGAAGGTGGCTTCCCTTGAAGTTAACGCCTGGAGAACCCAGGAGCCGGTTCCATACGAGCAGAGAACGTCCGGAGAGCCGCTGGCCCTTCGGCCGGGAGACAAATGGGGCGAGCTATGGGACTGCGCCTGGTTTCGGTTTGTCGGCTCCGTGCCCGCGAGCGCCGCGGGCTGCAAGGTCGTGCTGCTGATCGACGTGAACGGGGAGCTGTGCCTTGTCGACGAGGACGGCGCGCCGATCCAGGGGTTGACCAACATCAATTCGGAGTTCGACTTTTCGCTTGGGCTGCCGGGCAAAAGAGTGGTCGACGTGACCGAACGCGCCCAAGGCGGCGAAGCCGTCGACCTGTGGGCGGACGCGGGCTGCAACGACTTGTTCGGCCGCTACCGCAGCGGCACGCTGAAGGAAGCGGACATCGCGATCTGCCATGAGGAGACGCGCCGTCTCTACTACGACTACGAAGTTCTGCTGGAGCTGGCCGAACAGCTTCCGGAGCAAAGCGCCCGCCGGACGAAGCTGCTGCACAAGCTGTACGAGGCATCGTACCTGCTGGAGACGATAGACGAAAGCGCGGTTCAAGCGGCGCGCGAGCTGCTGCGGCCCGAACTGGACAAGAAGGGCGGAGATCCCGACATTACGGTCAGCGCCGTCGGACACGCGCATATCGACCTTGCCTGGCTGTGGCCGATTCGGGAGACGATTCGCAAGGGAGCAAGGACGTTCTCCACGGTGTTGAAAAACATGGAGAAATATCCCGACTACGCGTTCGGAGCGAGCCAGCCGCAATTGTACCAATGGATGAAGGAGCATTACCCGAAGCTGTACGGACGCATCAAGGACAGAATCGCCGAAGGCCTCTGGGAGGTTCAGGGAGCGATGTGGGTCGAGCCCGATTCCAACGTATCGGGCGGAGAGGCGCTCGTCCGGCAAATTTTGTACGGGAAACGGTTCTTCAAGCAGGAATTCGGCGAGGACGTGCGCGTGCTGTGGGTGCCGGACATTTTCGGCTACAGCGCCAGTCTGCCCCAGTTGCTTAAGAAGGCCGGAGTCGATTACGTGATGACGCAGAAGCTGAGCTGGAGCGTCTACAACGATCACCCGCATCACAGTTTCCTGTGGGAGGGCATCGACGGTTCGAAGGTGCTGACCCATCTTCCTCCCGAGGATACGTACAACAGCCCGGCCGCTCCGCGGTCGCTGGCGAAAATCGAGAGAGAATACATGGACAGCGGCGTCTCGGACCATGCGCTTCTGCTGTTCGGCATCGGCGACGGCGGAGGCGGGCCGGGCGAGGAGCATCTGGAGCGGCTGGGCCGCTTGCAGAACCTGCAGGGCCTTATCCCGGTCGTTCAGGAACCATCCAGTGCTTTCTTCCGCAAGCTGGAGCGGGAGCAGGAGCGGTTCGAGACATGGCGCGGCGAGCTGTATTTGGAGAAGCATCAGGGGACGCTGACGTCGCAAGGCCGCAACAAATGGTATAACCGCAAGCTGGAGAAGGCGCTGAGGGAGGTCGAGTTCGCGGCTTCGCTCGCGATCTCCCGCGGCGCGCCGGCGTCTAACTATCCGCAGGACGAGCTGGAGACGATCTGGAAGGAAGTGCTGCTCTATCAGTTCCATGACATTTTGCCGGGCTCGTCGATCGGCAGGGTGTACGACGAATCGTTGGAGCGCTATGCGGCTCTGTACGAGCGGGTGTTGCAGCTGGCCGAAGAGGCGTACGCAACGGCTGCGGCCTTTGCGGGACTGAAGCCGGGCGAGGCGTTCGTCGCCAATTCGCTGCCGTGGGAACGGCGGGAATGGGTGAGCTGGAACGGCAAGTCGCACCTTGTGACGGTTCCTCCGATGAGCGTTGCCCCGCTGGAGCAGGCGGCGAGCGCAGCGAGCGCGGAAGCGCCTGCCGCGAACGAGAACGGTCTGGAAAACGAGTTTTTGAGCGTCAAGCTCGGCCCCGACGGCAGCATCGTCTCTCTCTACGACAAGCAGGCAGGTCGCGAGACAGTGGCGTCCGGCGAGCGGGCCAATCTGCTGACCGTCTATCACGATCGCGGGGACGCGTGGGATTTCGACCGCAACTACCGTCAGGCCGTCGCCGGCCGGATGGAGCGGGAGACGGTCGCCGCGTACGCGGACGGGGCCAAAGCGGTCGTGGAGCAGCGGTTCCGGTTCGGCGAGTCGACGTTGACGCAGAAAGTCGTTCTCCATGCAGGCGAACGGATCGTTCGTTTCGAGACGGAGGCGGATTGGCGGGAGTCGGGCAAAATGCTGCGAGCTTCGTTCCCGGTCGACGTGCGCGCGGACCAGGTCAACTGCGAAATTCAGTTCGGCAGCCTGCAGCGCCAGACGCACCGCAATACGAGGCACGATTTCGCCAAGGACGAAATCTGCGCGCACCAGTATATCGATCTGTCGCAGCCGGACTACGGCGTCTCGCTGCTGAACGACTCCAAGTACGGCTTTAGCGCGCTCGGAAACGTGCTGGACATCCATCTGCTGCGCAGCCCGTCCTATCCCGATCCGCAAGCCGACCGGGCGGTTCATCGGTTCGTCTACGCGCTATACCCGCATGAAGGGGATTACGTCTCGGCGCTCACTTACCGGAAGGGCTACGAGCTGAACTCTCCGCTGACCGCATTCGCGGCGGGAAGCGCAGATCGGCAGGAACCGTCGACCGTTGGGGGCTCGCTCGTGCGGATCGATTCGCCGCACGTTATGCTCGAAGCGGTCAAGAAGGCCGAGGATTCCGACGATCTGATCGTGCGTCTGTACGAAACGTCGGGAACGAGGGCCGAAGCGAACTTAACGTTCGGCACGGCGTACGCGGCGATCGACGAAGTCGACCTGATGGAAAATCAAGTCGCGAGATTGGGAGAAAATACGGACGCGGCGAAGCTGCCGTTCGGTCCGTTCGAAATTCGCACGCTGCGTCTGACGCTGCGTCGGTAGAAAGCTGGCCGGTCCCTATGCGGGGACCGGCCTTTTCGCGAGCAAACGCCATCATAAATGGAAGTCCAATCGCGTAAAAATAGACTAAAGGTCCGGAGACAACATCCATTGTCCCAAATCTGTCGCGGAAACCCGCGGCTTTTTTTGTTCTCGGAGCCGGACCGGAGAGGGGGCGAAGCCTACGAAGCTCATCAAGCTGCTAGCGTTGGTCGCCGCAGTCTCGATCTTGAACGTCGTTGTGCTGTCGCCCGGGTTGGTCGGCGTCGGATTCGGCGAGAGCGCGCTGGAGACGGCGATCGGGGTGACGCTGCCGCTCGCCAGCGTCGTCGCGCTGTTGCTGGGAAGCTACGCAATCCTTCACAAGCCGCAGGAGCCGCCGCCGCCCCTTCGGCAGCTCCAATCGCACGAGGACTTCGCGGCGGCTCTGTCCCGCTACAAGCGGGTCAGTATGCTGGAGGAGGATATCGAACACGCCGCCGAACAGCTCGACCGCATCCGCAAGAAGAAAGAAACGCTGCTTCAGGTGCTGTCGCAAAGGTTTCAACCGGAAGAGTTGAGTTACTCGAAGTTCGCTTCCGCCATCGCGGGGGCGGAGTCCTTATTTTACCGCAACGTCAGAAGCGTCCTGAACCGGCTGCAGGCGTTCGACGAGTCCGAGTTCGAGAGCCTCGGCTCCCGCAGAGCCGCGCGCATGCCCAGAGAGCTGCTGCAGATGCGGGCGGAAATGCTGAACGAGTTTCTCGGCTTCGTGAAGTATTCGATCGGGATGAACGAAGAAATTTTGCTCAAGCTGGACCGGCTGCTGCTGGAAATCACGCGCCTTGACGCCTTCGAGCCCGGCGATATCGAGGAGATGCCCTGCATGAAGGAGATCGACGCGCTGATCAGACAGACGAAGCATTACAGATGAAGAGAGGTGGGGGAGTTGGCTAAACCGCGCAAATTTGCTTTGGTATCCGTATTCCTGCTGATTATCGTGTTCGCATTGGTGTATTGGGGAGTCAGTCTGACGTCCGATCTGGGAAAATCGAAGGCGGAGATGACCGCGGAGAACGCGGAGAAACGGCTGAACAAGCTGATCTCGGACATCTCCGTGAAGACCGCCGAGCCGGTGAAGGGGCAGATCGATCTCGATCCGGCGGACGTGGCGGAGGCGCTGCCGGACATCTCCAAGTTTCCGGTGACGGTGGACAATACGACTGGCTTCTACGTTGAAATCTTCTCTTCTACGGAGAAGTCCGGCTCCGGCGTCGACGGCTGGCTGACCGAAGTCGCCTCCGAGTTCAACCGGGCGGGAATCGAAGTGAACGGCCAAGCCGCATCGGTCAAGGTGAGAAATATCGCATCGGGGACGGCGACGGATTATATCGTGTCCGGCAAATACATACCCGACGCTTTCACTCCTTCGAACGAGCTGTGGGGAGAGATGGCGAAGGCGAGCGGCGTCAAAACGGAGCTGATCGCGAAGCGACTGGCCGGGAACGTGCCGGGCATCGTCATCGCCAAGGCGAAGTACGACTCGCTGGTCGGAAAATACGGAGCGGTGAACGTGAAGACGGTAACGGAGGCGATCGCGGGCAACGAGTTTTCGATGGGCTATACCGACCCGTTCGCCAGCTCCACGGGCCTGAACTTCCTGCTCACGGCGCTCGATTCGTTCGACAGCTCGAACCTGCTGGGGGAGAAGGCGGTCGCCGGCTTCGAGAAGTTCCAAGCCAACGTGCCGTTCATCGCTTCGACGACAATCCAGATGCGCGACGCGGCCAAGTCCGGCATGCTGGACGGGTTCGTGCTGGAGTACCAGACTTACGTCAACGCGGCCGACTTGAAGGGCGGCTACGTGTTTACGCCGTTCGGCGTTCGGCACGACAGCCCGCTGTACGCGCTGGGCGATCTGCCGCCGGAGAAGGTCGAGCTCGTTCGGCGGTTCGCGGAATTCGTGCAGCAGGAGCAGTACCAGCAGGCGGCGGAGAAGCTGGGCTTTAACGGGCTGGAGGAGTATACGCCGGAGCTGGCCGTTCCGGACGGCGCTCTGCTCGCTTCCGCGCAGAAGCTGTGGAAGGAGAAGAAAAACGCCGGCAAGCCGATCGCGGCCGTATTCGTGACCGACGTGTCCGGCAGCATGGACGGGGAGCCGCTGAATCGGCTTAAAGAATCGCTGCTGAAAGGGCAGAAGTATCTCGGACGGGACAACAGCATCGGCCTGGTGGCCTATTCAAGCGACGTCACTATCCACCTGCCGATCGCGAAGTACGACGCGAATCAACAATCGATGTTCGTCGGAGCGGTGAACAGCCTGCAGTCCGGCGGGGGGACGGCAACGTTCGACGGCATCGTCGTCGCGCTCAAGATGCTGCAAGACGAGCTTCGCGTTAATCCGAACAGCAAGCCGGTCATCTTCGTCCTGAGCGACGGGGAGACAAACGAAGGGTATTCGCTTAATGACATTAAAGAACTCGTCGAAGCGTACAAAGTTCCGATCTACACGATCGGCTACAACGCAAATATCCAGGCTTTGCAGAGCATTTCAGGCATTAACGAGGCGGCCAGCATCAACGCGGATACGGACGATGTCGTCTACAAGATCGGCAACTTGTTCAACGTGCAGATGTAACGATTCGCGAGGTGCGCGAACGCAGCTTGATATCGAAGGGGGATTCGGATGTCATTTTCGATGGAGATCGCCAGCCCGGACCAGATCAAGGCGGTTATTGAGCAGGAGGTAAAGCCCGTTCCCGAGGAGGTCGCCAAGCTGAAGCAGCTTGCGGACGCGAACGTGGCGGCGATCATGGCGCTCGACGTCGAGTCGCTGGATAAGCGCAAGGAGATCGTGCAGTCGATCGAAGGCTTCGGCCTCGGCACGATGAAGTCGTCCGCGGACAAAAACAAGCTGCTGGAAGTATCCGTCGGCAATCTGGCGCGAACGGGGGATGAAGGCGGCCAGGTCGCCAAAGGGCTGGCCGAGCTGCATACGCAGCTTAAGGACTTGGACCCGAGCGCCGTCGACTTCGCCAAGCGCGGCGTGCTGGGCAAGCTGTTCAACCCGCTGCGCTCCTATTTCTTGAAGTATCAGAAGGCCGACGGCGTCATCGCCGACATCGTCGTCTCGCTGGATAAAGGCAAGGCGACGCTCAAGAACGACAACACGACGCTGGAGCTGGAGCAGCAGTCGCTGCGCGAGCTGACCAAGAGGCTGCAGAAGGAGATCCAGCTCGGAACGCTGATGGACGAATCCATCGAGGCGCAGATCGAAGCGGCGCGGCAGCGGGGCGAAGATCCCGACAAAATCCGCTTCATTACCGAGGAGGTGCTGTTTCCGCTCCGCCAGCGAGTGATGGACCTGCAGCAGATGCTCGTCGTGAACCAGCAGGGAATTATGGCGATCGAGGTCGTCATCCGCAACAACAAGGAGCTCATTCGCGGCGTGGACCGGGCGAAGAACGTGACGGTGTCGGCGCTGCGCATATCCGTGACGGTCGCCAGCGCCCTGTTCAATCAGCGGATCGTGCTGAAGAAGATCGAGCTGCTGAATCAGACGACGAACGAGCTGATCGCCGGCACTTCGCGCATGCTGAAGGAGCAAGGAGCGGTCATTCACAGGCAGGCGCTCGAGACGAGCGTATCGGTGGAGACGCTTAAGCAGGCGTTCACCGACGTGCTTGCCGCGCTCGATTCGATCAGCGCCTACAAGCAGGAAGCGCTGCCCCGCATGCGGGACACGATCAGCCAATTCCGCGAGCTGGCCGACCAGGGCGAACAGCAGATCCGGCGCTTGGAGAAGGGGCAGAAGCTGGGGATTTAGGTTGGCGGCGAGTGGGCAAGTGGGCTTGCGGGGTTTAGGCGATCGAAGGAGAAGGTTGTCCGGACTAACGGCGGCCTTCTTTTTGTGTCAGGGGATAGCGTGTTGGGCAGGGTTTGGAGAAATCGAGCATTGACTTGGTGGAGGTGGCGGTCAGTCGGAACGATACTCTAAAAAATTTAACAACGAGCAGGCGGAAGCGCTTAAAAAGGGAGAGATGATCCAAAATTTCGTGCAACGGCCGCGAGATAGCGCTTTCATTCGGGGCGATATTCTAAAAAATCGTACATCGCGGCAATCGCCATCCAGCTAAGCGCAACCGATCTCGAGGGAAATGAGGGTCCGACCAATGGAGATGGCACGGCGTTCGTTCCGAGATCATGACTTTCCTCCCGATCAATGATAGAATTTCGGTATTACGGAACATGGGGGAATCGGTCTTGACCCTGCAGCAACTGAAGTATGTCATCGAAGTGGCGAATCGCGGCTCTATTAACGAAGCGGCCAAGCGGCTGTTTATTTCGCAGCCGAGCCTGTCCAACGCGATCAAGGATTTGGAGGAGGAGCTGCAGATCGCCATCTTCGAGCGATCGAACAAAGGCATCTCGCTCTCCAAAGAGGGAGTGGAGTTTCTGAGCTACGCCCGCCAGGTCGTTGAGCAAGCCGAGCTGCTGGAGAGCCGGTATCTCAACGCGAAGCCGTCTCCTCAGCATTTCTCGGTCTCGACCCAGCACTACGCGTTCGCGGTTAACGCCTTCGTCAGCCTGGTCAAGGAGTACGGACAGGAAGAATACGAGCTGACCTTGCGCGAGACGAAAACGCACGAGATCATCGAGGATGTCAGCAAGCTGCGCAGCGAGATCGGCATTTTGTACGTGAACGAATTCAACGGCAAGGTCATCCACAAGCTGCTTAGAAGCGCCAATCTGCAGTTTACGAGCCTGTTTACGGCCAAGCCGCACATTTTCATCAGCATACACAATCCTCTGGCCCAGCATGACATCGTCACCATCGACCAGTTGCAGGACTATCCGTATCTATCTTTTGATCAGGGGGAGTACAATTCCTTTCATTTTGCCGAAGAGATATTGAGTACATTGTCCCGTAAAAAGAGCATTCGCGTCAGCGACCGGGCGACGCTCTTCAACCTGCTGATCGGTTTGAACGGCTATACGATTTCGACGGGGGTGCTGAGCAAGGATCTGAACGGCAACGAGATCATCCCCGTTCCGCTCGACTGCAACGAGACGATTAACGTCGGATGGATCGCTCACCGCAACGTGGCGCTCTCCAAGCTCGGCACGGCATACATCGAAGCGTTGGAACGGGCGATCGGCCGCTGAGCCAAGACTCTGAGTCGAAACGGACAGTGGGAAACCAAGCGGAAACACGTATGGCCGGCAGCAGGAATCCGGGGAGAGACGCAAGGCCGGGAGCGGAGAATTCGAATAGAAACGCACAGGAGGGGAGAGGACAGCGGCCTAGTGCGGTCAATGATATAGCCGGAGGCTATAACCAGATATAGGATATGTGAGTTACGCTATACCCGGAATTCCATGGTATCTTCTACGTAACAACTTGTATAGGAGTGTTACGAGATGGCGCAAAGCAGTATTTTGGGATACCCGCGAATCGGCGCGGATCGGGAATGGAAGAAAGCGCTGGAGGCGTTCTGGGCCGGCAAGCTGGAGGAAGCGGAATTTCAAGCCAAGCTGCAGGAAATTCGGTTGACCCATCTCGAGAAACAGAAGGACAAAGGAATCGACCTGATTCCGGTCAACGACTTCAGCTATTACGATCACGTACTGGATACCGCGACGATGTTCGGCATCGTTCCGAAGCGGTTCGCATACGAAGGCGGAGAAGTTCCGCTGTCGGTCTACTACGGTATCGCCCGGGGCACGAAGGAAGCGGCGGCCAGCGAGATGACGAAATGGTTCAATACGAACTACCACTATATCGTGCCGGAGCTGGACGGAGCCAAGCCGACGGTTACCGAAAACAAACCGCTGAAAGCTTATCGCGAAGCGAAGATGAAGCTCGGCATCGAAGGCAAGCCGGTGCTGGTGGGACCGCTGACTTTCCTGAAGCTGTCCAAGGGCTACGACAAGTCGGAGACCGATGTCTGGCTGGATCGTCTGATTCCGCTGTACGTGCAAGTGCTGCGCGAGCTGGCGCTTGAAGGCGTGCGCTGGGTGCAGATCGACGAGCCGATCGTCGTGACGAAAATCGGGAACGACGACGTTCGCCGCCTGAAGGCGATCTACGAGACGTTCGCCGCCGCCGTGCCGCAACTGAACATCCTGCTTCAGACTTACTTCGAATCGACCGAGCGTTATTCGGATATCGTGTCGCTCCCTGTCAAAGGAATCGGTCTGGATTTCGTTCACGGACTGGCGGGCAACCTGGCCGCGGTTCGCGAGCACGGCTTCCCGGCGGACAAGGTGCTGGGGGCAGGCGTCATCGACGGACGCGGCATCTGGAAAGCGTCGCTGGGCGAGAAGCTTGACGTGCTGGAGCAATTGACCGCTATTGTCGGCTCCGACCGGCTGATCGTGCAATCGTCGTGCAGCCTGCTTCACGTCCCGGTTACGGTAGTCGGCGAGACGAAGCTGGCGCCTGAGCTGAAGGGAGCGCTCGCGTTCGCGGACGAGAAGCTGGAGGAGATCGCGCTGCTGACCAAGGCCGCGACCGAGGGCAGAGCGGCAATCGCGGCAGAGCTCGCGAGCAGCGAGAGCGCGGTGCAGGCGCTGAGACAATCCGCGGAGCGCAATCGCGCCGACGTGCAGCAAGCGGTCGCCAAGCTGAGCGCGCAGGAGCCCTTACGCAGCCGGCCGTTCTCCGATCGCAGGGTCGCGCAGCAGAACAAATGGCAGCTGCCGATTTTCCCGACGACGACGATCGGAAGCTTCCCGCAGTCGGCGGAAGTGCGCAAAGCCCGCCAGCTGTGGCGTAAAGGCGAATGGGACGGAGAGCGTTACGCGGCCTTTATCCGCGAGCAGATCGATCTGTGGATCAAGCTGCAGGAAGAGATCGGACTGGACGTGCTCGTGCACGGCGAGT
>NZ_JBEPYQ010000044.1:0-51334 GCF_041641335.1 Cohnella sp.
CGTTTCCTCGGTCGTGCTGTTTCTGGTCGTAATCCCCTTGCAGGCGGCGCAAAAAGGGAGCGCAAGGTCCGCGAAGCAGATGATCGGATCGCTTGCGGAAGTCGCCACGTCCATCGAAGGCTCGAGGCTGGGAGAAATCGTCTACGAGCAGGGAGGAACTAGGCACAGCGCTCCAGCCAAAGCTTCTGGAGGGATTTCGATCCGGCAAGGGGCCCAGGTCAGAATCCTGGACGAGATTGCCGGTACCTTCGTCGTGGAAGAGGCATAAGCGCGGCTGCGCAAATCAATAAAAAGAGAGGGATGGATAGATAGATGGACGCAACCTTGTACATTCCGGTAGGCATTGTGCTCGTCATTATTTTGCTGATCGTCGTATTCGCATCGAGATACCGCACGGTGAAAGCGGACCAGGCGATGATCGTCACCGGTGCGCTGACGCGCGACGGGATGAAGATCGTGAAGGCGGGAGGAACGTTCGTCTGGCCGGTCGTGCAGGAAGCGTCGTTCCTGTCGCTGCAAGTGCAGACGGTCGACGTACATACCCCTGAAGTCTATACGATGCATGGGGTTCCGGTTATGGTGGAGGGCGTCGCCCAGATCAAAATCAAAGGCGATCTGGAATCGATGGCGACCGCCGCGGAACAATTTCTCGGCAAACCGGAGGCAGAGCTCAAGGGCATCGCGACACAGACGATGGAAGGACATCTTCGCGCCATTCTCGGCACGATGACGGTGGAGGATGTCTACAAAAACCGCGAAGAATTCGCCAGAAACGTGCAGGAAGTCGCGGCCAGCGATCTAAACAAAATGGGCTTGCAGATCGTCTCGTTCACCATTCGCGACGTCCGGGACAAGAACGGTTACCTGGACGCGCTAGGCCAACCGCAGATCGCGTCTGTCAAGCGGGACGCCGAGATCGCCAAGGCGAACGCCTACCGGGACGAGCAGATCGCCAAGTCGAAAGCGCTGGAGGAAGGCAAGAAGGCGGAATTTACGGCCGAGACGAACATCGCCGAAGCGCATAAGCAAATGGAAGTGAAGAAGGCCGAGTTCAAGCGGGAGCAGGACATGAGAAAGGCGGAAGCCGATCAGTCCTATAAGCTTCAGGAAGCGAAGACGCTTCAATCGGTCAAAGCCGAAGAAATGCAAATCCAGGTCATCGAGCGCGAGAAGCAGATCGAGCTGGAAGCCAAGGAGATCGAACGCCGCGAACGGGAACTGGTGGCGACGGTGAAGAAGCAGGCCGAAGCCGAGCGTTTCGCGCAGGAGCAGCGGGCTGAAGCGGACCGTTACCAGATCGAAGCGAAGGCGAGAGCGGAGGCGGAAGCCGTGAGATTGGCGGGTAACGCCAATGCGGACAAGGAACGCGCGGAAGGTACGGCCGAAGCCGACGTCATTCGGCTCAAGGGTCTTGCCGAAGCGGAAGCGAAGGACAAGATCGCGGACGCGCTGCGCAAGTACGGAGAGGCGGCGGTCATCGAGCTGATCGTCCAGAAGTTCCCAGAGATCGCCCGTGCGATCGCGGAGCCGCTCTCGAAGACGGAGAAGATCGTCATCGTCGACGGAGGAAGCGGGGGACCGAACGGCGGAGCGGGCAAGGTGACGGGCTACGTGACCGATCTGCTGGCGAAGATGCCGGAGACGGTCGGCGCGCTTACAGGAGTAGACGTCAATCAATGGCTGCGCAAGCTGGCCCAAGGCGATAATTCCATCGACAAGGACTCAGGGAACGACTCATAACGTCATAACCGGATAGAGGCTGACATCGGCGGCGCGAAGGGACGATTCCCTGCGCCGCCGTTGCCCGTTCCGGGCCTATTGCCGATCCGGGGCGTTTCCGACAACAAAAGGAAAATGAAGATTTGCGCGCGGCACAAGGAAAGATGTAGCTTTGTGTCGAATAAATGAGCAAAGAGAACTATAGGGGTCCAAGGATATGCATAAAAACAGAGGCTTTAAGTTAAGGTTGACAGTAAACGCAATCGTCATGGCGACGGTGTTGGCGACGGTCGTCATTATATCGTTGGTGGCTTACCAGAACGAGAAGAGATCGCTGTTTCGTTTGACGTTCCAATTAAACGAGACGTATGCGGACAAAATCGCCGAAACGACGAACTTTATTTTTCAGCATATGATGAACAGCCTGGCGACAACGGGAGAATTTCTATCCTCCGATCTGTCGCGCGCGGATTTGGAAGACCAGCTTATGCTGTTTCAAGAGGGCAGCTCTTTCTTCAATTCCGTGTTTATCGTCGACAAGGAAGGCATTTTGCTCGCCGCTTCGAATCTGCCTTCGGCGCTGGGCAGCAAGCTGCTCTCGGAAGGTCCGACGCAGGCGATCCGGGAGCAGAAGCCGCTTGTCTCCGAGCCGTACATAAGCTCGGTGACGAACAAGCTGATCGTGATGGTCAGCGCCCCTCTGCACGACGCTTCCGGCAACTATATCGGGTTTATCGGAGGATCGATCCGGCTGCACGAGACGAATATTTTCCAGACGGTGCTGGGCAGCGTACCGAACGCATCGGACGGCTCGTACGCCTACGTGGTCAGTTCGAACGGCGTGCTGCTGTATCATCCGGATTCGGAGCGAATCGGGGAGAAGGTGACCGGCAATTCGGTCGTCTCGAGCGTGATTTCCGGATTAAGCGGATCGAAGAGAATCGTCAACACGAGAGGCGTCGACGTGCTTGCCAGCTACGCGCCGATAGGCAACGCCGGCTGGGGCATCGTCGCTCAGACGCCTGCGGAATCCGTACTGCAATCGGCGCGGAAGCTAATTACGACGATTATCGTATATATGCTGCCGGCTCTGGTTCTTTTCGTCATTGTGATCACCTTGGTCGTACGCAAGCTGTCCGAGCCTTTCGTCAAGCTGACGAAATTCGCATCGATGCTCTCCCCGACGAACAGCGGAGCGGACGAACTGCCGCGAATTCACGGGCTGAGCTACGAGGCGAACGAGCTTCACAAGGCGTTCGGCAGAGCGGTTCGCCACTTCCGCTACCAGTTCGACAGCCTGTCGCAGGAAGCCCAGACCGATCCGCTCACGGGATTGTTCAACCGCAGGACGATGGACAAATTTATCGGCAGCTGGATTGCCAAGGGGAATCCGTTCTCCCTTCTCGTGATGGACCTGGATCATTTCAAAAACGTGAACGATACTTACGGCCACGACGTAGGGGACGAGGTGCTCAAGTTTCTGGCGAGCAGCTTGCGCAAGCTGCTTAAGGAAGACAACGTGATCTGCAGGTTCGGCGGGGAAGAGTTCATCGTCCTCTTGCCCGACGACCGGTTCGAATCCGCTCTGGAAGCCGCCGAACGCATTCGCCGGCATATGGCGGAGACGGACGGACCGACGGGCGGCAAAGTGACGCTGTCGATCGGGGCGGCCCATTATCCGGGGTTCGCGAGCAGTGCCGAGCAGTTGTTCCGCGTGGCGGACGAAGCTCTGTATCGGGCGAAGCATCAAGGCCGCAACCGCGTGGAGATCGCGCATGCGGTCGTCTCGCAAGCGACGGCGAATTAAATTCGGTCGATCGACCGGGCTAACCGGGGACGCTCCTCTTACCGGGATGCACGAGCCATATCGATTATCGCCTGTTTTTGTCCCCTGCGGCGCCGGCTGCTCATACACTGGAATCGGATGTTCGCATTCTGATTCCGAGGAGGTGCCGCGTGCCCCGTCATGTGAGCAGCAAATGGAAGAAAACCGCGGCGATAATGGACAGCGCTTCGCTCAGACGACTCGTTCCCGAGACGGTCCGATTCGGAGGACGGGAGCTGGGCAGAAAGCTTAAGCGCTACGGGATGGTCTACGTCAAGCCGGAATCCGGCACCCATGGCAAAGGCGTCATGCGGGCGGAGCGAACCGCTGGCGGACGCTGCCTTCTGAGGACGGGAAGGCGGCAACGGGCGTATTCCTCCTGCGCTCGGATGGCCGAGGCGCTTCGCCGCAAGATCAGAGGTAGGAAGTACTTGATTCAGCGGGGCATCCGCCTGCTTAAACACAATGGACGCGCGTTCGACCTGCGCGTGATGGCCCAATGGACGCCGCGCAAGACGTGGCGGACGACCGGAATGATCGGCAGGGTGGCGGCTCCCGGCAAAATCGTGACCAATTATCACAGCGGAGGCAAGCTGGTTCCGGTCAATCGTCTGCTAGCCGGCCATACGGGCAAGAGCTCAGCGGACAGAACGATCCGGACGCTTGAGCGAATCGGCATCAAAGCGGGAAAGGCGCTGCGGCGGCGGTATCCCGGCGTCTGCGAGGTCGGCGTCGACATCGGCCTGGACCGAACGCTGAAGCCGTGGATCATCGAAGTCAATACGAGCCCGGATCCTTATATTTTCAGAAAGCTGCCCGATCCGTCGATCTTCCAGAGAATCCGGC
This sequence comes from Cohnella sp., assembly GCF_041641335.1. NCBI lineage: Bacteria > Bacillati > Bacillota > Bacilli > Caryophanales > Paenibacillaceae > Cohnella > Cohnella sp. The sequence continues at coordinate 4,391 of NZ_JBEPYQ010000044.1, forward strand.
GGTATGCGAAAGCCTATGGGCGAAAATAAAGCGGCGTTACCCTAAAAATCCCGGTCTCCATCGCGTATGCGAAGGGGGCCGGGATTTTGCTTGACGAGAGGACGCCGAAGGCGTTTTTGCTTGTCTGCGGGAGCCGTCTACGTTTTCGAGGCGTAGATCCGGCCCAGTTTGGCGGCGGAAGCCCGCCAGCCGAACTTACGCACGCAGTCCCTGCGGGCCGTTCTTGCCATGCGCATTCGCACGGCGTTATTGCCTGCCAGCTTTGCGATCGCGGCAGCGAACGCCTTCGGCTTGCGGTAACGACGAACGAGAATTCCGTTGCGGTTGTGCCGCACAATCTCCTTGATGCCGCCGTTCGCCGAAGCGATGACCGGCACGCCGGAAGCCATCGCTTCCACGTTCACCAGCCCGAACGCCTCATGTTTCTGCGAAGGGCAGACGAATACGTCCGCTTGGCGAAACACGCGATGGATGCGGCGATGCGGAACGGTTCCGAGAAACCGGGCGTTCACGCGGAGTTTGCGGGCAAGCGAGCGCATGCGCCTCATATAGCGCGGCCGTGGGGAACTGCCCGCGATGATCGCGCGAATGGGCCGCCCCGCGGACTTCCGCGCGAGCTTGATCGCCTTCAGAAGAACGGGCACGCCTTTGCGCGGAATGACCCGGCCGGCGAACAGCACGGCGAACGGGCGTCCTGCGCCCCGCGATCTTGAAGGCTTGAACCTGCGCGTATCCACGCCGAGCCACACTTTGCGAATTTTGCCCGACGAGCGCGGAAACCGGGAGGCAAGCTGGCGCTTCAACGAAGAGCTGTTGGCGATGACGACGTTGGCCCGGGAGAGTCCGGCGGCCGCGGCAGAACGAGTCGCGTAGGGGGCGGAGACGAATGTCAAGGAATGCAGGAAGAGCGAGACCGGAACGCCGGGGAGCATGCGCTTGATCGGCCCGACGAAGCGGGGGCGGTTGTCGATCTGCACGAGATCGAAGCTTTTTCCCCGGATGAGTTTCCTGACATGGGACAGGTAGGTCGCCGGACTGCCGGAAGGCAATCTGTAAATATGGACGCCGCCGACGACGGAATGACGGGGATAAAGGGAATAAGTCCGGCTGACGATCGTGACGCGATGGTTCCTCGCGAGCTGCTTGGCCAGAGCCAAAATCGTAATTTCGACTGATCCGCCAAGCGGCGGAGGGACGGGAATTTGTTCCGGGGCGACGATCAGAATGCGCATCTTTTTATGAACACCTGCTCGCGTAATTTATTTGCTGGATCCCCACAATGTATGATCGACCGGCATCGTTCGCGTAGGACAAATACCGCCCGTCATCGTAAAATGGCGCGCCTTAAATCATGCCGATTGGAGCTTCACGCGGGAGAGGTACGCGCCCGCGGCAGGAAGGCGGAGCCGCTTATCGATACCAGGTCGGAGCTGATTACGAAGGAGAATATGTACATGAAAGAAAACCAGAAGCTGCTGGTTCCATTCGACGCTCAGTAGCGGCCGCGGGAGCCGGGAGGCACTGAGCGTCGAATGGAGCCGGCGCCTCCTTACGTAGACAAACCGTAAGGGGCGTCGGCTTCTTCGGCTTCCGAGGACGAGCGATGCTCCGCAATCGCTCCGGGGCCGGCGGAGACGCCCGGCGGCGCTTTCGGGGCGCGCAAGCCGCGCTTCTCCCGGTAAGCCCACAGCGCGTATTCGATCGGGCGCACGATCGCCTTGCGGTACACGTCCCGTTCCCCCGCTTGCTGGAACACTTCCCGCGAAGGCTTCGGATTAACCTCGATCAGCCAGATTCTTCCGTTTCTGTCGATGGCCAGATCGAGCGCCAGCTCGCACAGCGCCCCGTAAGTCGCTTCCAGGTGGCGCGCCACGTCGACTCCGAACGTTTCCGCCGTCTGGCGGATTTGTCGGATATCATTCTCGCTGCCGATCCATTGCCGCAGCAGATCGTTCATCGACGCCGCTTCGCCCCCGCCGTGCAGGTTGGAGGTGATGCTGCGAAGAGGGCCGATCCGTCCCGCGCAGCCGGTCACCTCCCATACGCCGGAACCGTTTTTCTGCACGAGCATCCGATAGTCGTGCACCCTGCCGCTTGGCAGCTTGATGTTCAACCCCTGCTGCACGATGTAGCGATTCCCCTTCTTATCCCAGCTTTCCAGAGCGGACGCCAGGCGGCCGCGCGAAATATGCCTGGGCTGGACGATCGACCGCGAATGATTGCGCCCTTGCAGCAGCAAAGTGCCGTCCCGCGCGCGTTCGATGCGCAGAATGCCCCTTCCCCCGGTTCCGTTGATCGGCTTCAGGTAGACGGTCGGATATCTCTTCAGCAGGAGAGAGACGTCCTCCGGAGACTGGTACAGCTTCGTAGTCGGCAAGTGCGCGCGGAAGGCCGGAACTTTGCTCAGCGTGCGGTAGACGGTCCATTTGTTGCGAAGAGGCCGGTTGAGAAAATGAAGATGGGAGTAGCGCTTGCGGAAGGCGAGCAATTGCTCGAAGCGGTAGCTCTTCTGAATCCGGCAGCGGTCGTAGATGACGCTAGGGAAGCGAACCCAGCGCCGGCTCCATTTCTTCGTCTCCGCGTTGTACAGTTGGGCGCGGATAAGCCCTTTGGCATCGTCAACGTCCTGCGGCGTAAATACGAAGACGGACAGGCCGATCCGCTTGCCCGCCGCGATCATCTTCTCGTAAACTGGCCGTTCTTCCAACGCCTTCGATTCGTTCAAATAGAGAGTCAGTATGCCAAGCGCGGGCTGTCGCACGGCCGTTCACCTCCGCCGGGGGAAGCGGCGGCCGGCGGCGTGCTGAAGCCCTGAGCAAAAGCAGGTGCTTTGTTCGATGTCACGTGGCCACGCCTCCCCTAGATTCGTGCTTCAGCCGGTGCAAGTAGAGACTGTATTGGAAAATGCGCTCCAGCGACTTGTTGCGAATATGCGGTTCGTCGAATTTCATCGGCTTGGAGTTCGCTTCGAAAAACCAGACATGGCCGGTCGTATCCACGCCGAGGTCCATCGACATTTCGCACAGCCGGCTGTGCGCGGAGCGTTCGATTTGCTTGGCCAGCGTAATCGTCGTGCCCTTGACCTTCCCGAGCACCTTGCCGGCTTTCTCCTGACCGAACACCGATACGAGCAGCTTTTCCGGCTCGTCGATGTAGCCTCCCCGCGGCACGTGGGTCGTAATGCTGGAATCGCCGGCGACTCGGGCGCCGATGCCGGACAGTTCCCATTGGCCGACGCCGTTTTTCTGCACGAGCGCCCTCAGGTCGAACGGCCGGTTGTTTACGCTCGCCAGCGAAATGCCCTGCTGGACGATGTACGGTTCTCCCAATCGTTCCGATTGCCGGGAGACGCGGTCCCACAGTCTTCTCATCGTCCCCGCGCGGAAAGTCCGGCTGCCTTTCTCTTCCTGGATTTGCAGGCGATAGGGCAGCTTCTTTTCCGGCTGTACGGTTACGGTCATAATGCCGACGCCGGCTTTTCCGCGTACTGGCTTGAGGTAGAGAAGACGGTGCTTTTTGAGCAGGCCGCTCAGGACGAGAGAGTCGGTCAGCTTTTTCGTTTCCGGAATATAGGGCTTTGTCGCCTTGCTCTCGTTCAGCCACTGGAACAGCGACCACTTGTTGAAGAAACGCCGGTTGAACAGCCGGATGTCGGGCTGCTTCGCCAGGGCGGACAGCTTCTTCTTCACCCTTGGCAATCGCTCGTCTTCCCGCTGAGGAATCCGGTTGTACACGATGTGAGGGCGAGGGAACCACGCTTGCACCCACGTTTCGTCCGATTCGCGGTAAGTGAAGCCGAGCACCTTGTGCGCTTGAAGCTTCAAATTTTTTACGGTCACGACATAAGTGAGAATGCCCATCTGCTGCCCGGTCTGGATCAAATCCGCGAAGTTGCCCCGATTGCCCCGAAACAGTTGAATATCGTCTTCGATCGTAAGGATCGCGACGACCGGCTTGTCGGCCGTCGCTTCCATTACGCCTGATTTGGTCGAGAGAGATTTAGGAATCGTCAAGATTCATCCCTCCTGCGGAATTTACTTAGATAGAGGCAGTGCTCGAGAATGTATTCCAGCGAAGCTTTGCCCTGATCCTTCAAGGCGGGATGCTTGAAGATCGATCTGCCCGGCTTGGCGTTCGCTTCGAACATCCATACGTCGCCTTCGCGGTCGATGCCGATATCGAGGCCGAGCTCGCCGAGCTGGTGCGAATAGTTGCGTTCGATCGCTTCGGACAGCCGGACGGCGACCGTCTTGGCTTCCTTCAGCACTTCTTCCGAACGCGCTCCGAACGTTCGGCCGAGCGCCTGCTCGGGCGTCATGAGCGAGCCTCCGTTTTTGATATGCGTCGTGACGCTGCCTCGTCCGGCTTTCTTGGCGCCGATGCCGGCGACGACCCATTCGTTGCGGCCGTCCTTATGCATGTGAAACCGGAAGTCGATCGGACAATTGTCGATTTCGACGAGGCGGATGCCTTGCTGGGCGACATAATTGTTCAAGCTGCTTCCGTGTCTTGTCTTCAGCATCTTCATCAAGCTGCCGAAGGTGCTGAAGCGAAGCAGCACGTTGCCGCCGCTTCTGCGGTAGCGGATGAAGTAGCCCTTGCGGGGGTGGTAGGTCAGCCTGTAGATGCCGGCCCCCAGACTTCCCGCGCTCGGCTTGTAATACAGGAATTGATGCTTCTCCAGCAGCTCCTTGATTTTCTCGGGGGACGGATTGTTGACGGATTCGGGCAAATGGCGGAGCGCCTCCGGATCGTTGTCGAGCAGCTTGTAGACGTCGGCTTTGTTGAAGAAGCTCCAGTTGAAGAACGGAATCTTCTTGCGGATAAAACGTTCGCGAAGCGACGTAATCGTTGCGCCCGTCTCCGCCCGCCTGCTCGGCAGTCGGTTGTAGATGACGTCGGGAAGCGGCACGACGCGCCGCGTCCAGCCTCCTCCTCCGTCGAGAAACCAGCCGTGAATCGTTTCTTGCTGCCAGTTGATGTCCCGAGGCGTAAAGGCGAACATGTAAGCGCGTTTCTGGCCGAGGCCCAGCAGCTGCCTGACGAAGCCGGTCCGCTCTCCGAACGGGGCCGCGGAGGAGCGGGTTCCGCTGTCGGTCAGAACTCCGATCAGAGGGCCCAGCTGAATGTCATCCCCTTCTTCCCCAGCGAGATAAACGCTGCCCGATTTCGGAATGCGGACGGAACGGCGGAGCCCCGCCGACATGTAGATGTGATTACCTTTGCGTTTGATGGTTCGAACCGTGGCGGGCACGACGTCTTTGCCGAGCTTGACATTGACCGATTTACGTCCGCCCAGCTTGAGCAGCTTCGCAAGCGGACTGGAGAACCATACGATACGTTCCGGCTGCTGTGTGAAATGGACGTTACAGATGGTCAAACTCATGAATTACCCTCCCAGGTGAAGCGCAACCGCTACCCTGCGGCGGTCGCCGCGCGTCGGTTGTCGCAAGTCGAAGCAAGATGGATTTGGCATAGGACAGAGGCTGCTCCGCCGCTGCCGCCGCTGCTTCTTCGCCGGCGGAGCCCATGGCGGCGCGACCGGGCTTGGAGTTGGCTTCGAGAAACCAAAGCTTGCCGCTCCGTTCTATTCCGAAGTCCAAACCGATTTCGGCGAATCTCCCAAAAGTTTGTTCCAGACGCGAGGCGATCGACGACGACAGTCCGGATATCTCCTCCAGCAGCTCGCTTCCCCGGCGTTCTCCGAACTGCGCGGCGAGCGCGGCGGCGGCCGAAGCGGCCGTTCCGCCCCCGTGCAGGTTGGCCGTAACGGACGTGGGGGAACCGATTCGGGCGGCGACACCGGTCAAGGACCATCTGCCTCTGCGGTTTTTCTGCATTAAGGCGCGCACGTCGTAAGGCTCTCCGGAGAAGCTTCGCAAATCCAGCATCGGCTGCATCAGATACATCCTGCCGCCGATCCAGCGATCGATCCTGCGCAGCGCGTCCGCCTCGTCCGCGCAGCTTCGCGCGATCGGCCGGTTGCGGTCGTCCCTTCCGGTCAGCGAGACCGTTCCGTCCTGCCGGAGCGCCAAGGCCAGCACCCGCTTGCCTTGGCTTCCGGCGACAGGCTTGAGGAAGGCGGATCGGTTATGCTTGCGCAGCCAGGAGGCCAGAGAGGGAACGCCCTCGTAGATCGCCGTAGGCGGCAAGTAAGCCGACAGAGCGCGATCCCGCGCAAGCATCTCGTAGACTTTTCCTTTATGCGGCAGCATTCCGTTGAGGAATACGAGCCTTTTGGCGGCTTGAATCGTCCTCAGGGCACGCCGATACCGCAGCTTCTCCTCCTCCGATTCCGGCCAAGCGCGGTCGTAGACGACGGAAGGCAGCTTACGCCTTGCCGGCTTCCAGTCCCGCAGCTTGTCGTTCCAGGTCCATCCCTTGACGGAATCGTCCCGCGGGTTCCACGTCCAGGGGGCGAAGGCGAACAGCCGAATGCCCAGCTTCTTGCCGATGACGGACAAACGCTTGACGTAACAGCTTTCGGCGAACGGCGGACGGCCTTGACGCTCGCAGACGAGCACGCCGAGCTCTGCCGGCGAAGCGTGCGCGAGCACCGCCTCAGAAACCTGAAATGTACCGGGCATATTGAATCAGCATCCGTACCGAGGGACGGATTTTTCCTTCCTTAAGCGGTGTGTTGTCGTTTTTCGAAGGCTTGGAATTCACCTCGAGCAGCCATACCCGGCCGGACGTATCCAGCGCGAGATCGATGCCGAGCTCCGCGAAGTGCGCGGGAATGTACATATCGATGCCTCTGGCGATGTCCAGAGCGGCCCTCGACAGGCGCAAGGAAGCGTCTCCCCGAAACTGGACGGGAAGATTGGACTTGGCGACGGATTCCCGGACGGTCGACAGCGTGCCGCCCCTGGCCAGGTTGGAGACGAAGTGGTGGCTCCCCGCCGTTCGGGCGACGATCGAAGTGATCGCCCATTTGCCGCTGGCGTTTTTCTGCGCGAGCGCCCTGTAATCGACCGGCCGTCCCCCGATTTCGATCAAATGCAACCCTTGTTGAATGAGATAACGGACGGTTTTCATCTTGCCGGCCAGCGTGGAGAACAGCTTCACCAGACTGCCGAACGTCTGCCGCTTCGTGCCCATGGCGGTGGCGTAAGACGCTTGCCAGCTGTCCGGGCCGAGACGGGATACGCGAATGATGCCTTTGCCGAGACTGCCCCTTACCGGCTTAAGAAATACGGTGCTGTATCTGGAACACATGCTTTTGAGCATCGTATAGTTATGCAGGGAATGGGATTCCGGCAAGTACTTCTGCAAGCCGATGTCTTTCTTGAGCGCGTCGAACACTTCCGACTTGTCGAGGAACTTCTCGTTGAACACGTGCGCGCCGAAGCGGCGTTTGATCTCTCCCATGAACTGCTGGACGATCGGTCTGTTCTCCAGCTTGCGGGAGGTGAGACGGTTGTTGACGACGTCGGGCGCCGGGAGCGATATCCTGTGCCAGCTTTTGGTGTACACCCAGCCTTCCACGGAGGAGAGACTTGACCCGATGGCGTTCGGAGTGAAAAAATACACGTATGCGCCTTGGCTTCGGCAAGCGTCCGTCAGCTCGCGGCAGAACATCGTGATATCCCCGAACGGTTTATCCGGCTGATTGGAATGATCCCGGCTGACCAACACGCCGATCAGCGGGCCAAGGGCGAGCGTCCGGGTCGAGGCCTGATACAGCAGCCGCAGCGGAATACCCGAGTAGATGCCCATCCGGCGGGCCAGCGTCTGGCTGATGCGCAGCCCCTCGTACCGGGGAACCGGAACGACGGTGACGGAATGGCGGAAAGAACCGAACTGCAGGGCTAGATGCTGCTGGGCGGGTATTCTCCACTGTTTCATCAGGGATTCCCCCAGCATCAGGACGTCGTCGGACAGAATGCCGGAACTGACGACATGGACGTCGATTTTCGGGGTGGACATGTTTCGTACTCCTTCCACCTTTGCGAATGTCGCGGAGAAGGCTTTCTAGGCTTCCTTCCCAGGGGCTAGCGAGAATACTCCATCATATGAGGACATCTATCCATCGGTGATTGCCCCGCTTCGATTGGGACTGGCGCAGAATGGGCGTAAAATCGAGCGCGAAGGCTGTCCGCCGAAGGCATAGAAGTGTCGAAAGGGATTTCGTTTCATGCGAGACTGGTTTAGGGAAAGCTTCGGAGAAGATGATAAATCGTCTATCGGCATCGAAGCCGAGCCGACGCGGCGCGGGAAATCGGGGCGATGGCGCGTCGGATGGGGCTTCGTCCCGGCTCGGCGGTCTTGGACGTCGGCTGCGGCATGGGCAGGCATGCGATGGCGCTCGGAAAATTGGGCTATAACGTCACCGGATTGGACCTGTCCGAGGTGCTGCTGCGCGAGGTCAAGCGCGCCGATGCAGAGAGGAGAGGGAATGCTGGACGAGGCAGACCTCGTTCTGGAACGGGTTTAAGGGAATTACGAAGGCGGCCCTTACCGGGAGACGAGTACTAGACGTTTAATTATGCTGGGGAGATGCGGACGATGAACGAGCGGATTGTGGAATTAGACGGAGGCTGGCTGCAAGTCAAGGTGCCGCTTCCTTATTCGTTAAAATGGGTCAACGCCTATTTGCTGCCCGAGGGCGACTCGGGCTGGACGGTGATCGATCCGGGACTGCGGCTGGAGGAAACGGAAGCGTTCTGGGGAGAGGTCATGAGGAGCCGGGGTCTGGCATGGGGCGATATCGCGCGCATTGTCGTTACCCATCACCACCCGGATCATTACGGCATGGCCGGATGGTTTCAGGAGCGCACCGGAGCTCCGGTCTGGATGTCTCCGGTCGCGCATAGCAACGCGAACAGGCTGTGGGGGGACGGAGAGACGTTCTCGGAACAACTGACCGCGGCCTTTCTGCGTCACGGGCTGGCGGGAGAGCTGGAGGACGCCATGCGGGCGCATCTGACCGGATTTCGGGCCAAAGTGTCGCCGCATCCGAGCGAGGTGCGGCTCCTCTCTCCGGGCGAGACGTTCTCGATGGGCGGCGTCGAATGGGACGTGCACGGGGGGGAAGGCCATGCTCCGGGGCACTTGCTCTTCCATGACCGGACGAGCGGACGGCTGATCGGCGGGGATCAGGTGCTGACCGACATCTCGCCGAATATCGGCTGGATGCCGGGCGGGGATCCCGATCCGCTGCTGTCGTTCCTGGGCAGCCTGCGGCGTCTGAGAGCGCTGGAGGTAAGCGAAGTAATCCCGGGGCATCGGGCGCCTTTCACCCGCTTCCGCGAGCGGATCGACGAACTGCTCGACCATCACGGGCGCCGCATGAACAAGATGGCGGAGCTGATCGGCGAGCGGGAGCTGACGGCGTTCGAGGTTTGCGAACTGATGTTCGGGGCGAGGCTGAGGGACAACGCGCACAACTTGCGCTTCGCTCTCGCGGAAACGATCGCCCACCTCGTCCGGATGGAGGCCGAAGGGATGGTCGTCCGCGCCGGGAGAGCGGACGCAACCGGAGAAGAAACGGAATATTGGCGACTGGGACGAAGCTGATTCGTTTCGGGTCAAAGAACGAACAAGGGCCATCCTCTAAGTCATTCGTCGACTTAGGGGATGGCCCGTTCGTTTATTGCCCGTCGCCAGAGGCGGACTCTTCGCGGTCTTCCTGCTTGCGGTGAGCGATACGGCTCGAAGCGGACGCGGCGATGGCGCCGACGATATCGTCGAGGAAAGTATGGGTAACTCCGCCGCTCTTGTCGTTCAGCTTTTTCAGGACGCCGGGCTTGAGCTTGTCGACATAGCCGAAATTGGTCAGGCCAATGCTGCCGTAGACATTCACAATGCTGAGCGCCAATATTTCATCGCATCCGTACAGTCCTTCGTCATGGGCGATCATATCCTGCAGGGGCTGCATAAGCTTGCCTTCCTCCGCGAGCATATCGAGCTGGATGCCGGTCAATACCGCATTTTGCACCTCGCGCTTGGACAGCACCGCCTCGACGTTCACCACGCATTCGGCAAGCGTTAGATCCGGGAAATAATCTTTCTGAAGGAGCATGACGAGCTGTCCGATCTGCTCCTTGGTTACGCCTCGTTTGGTCAGCCACTCTTCCGTCGCTCGTGCGACTTCCTTGCTGTTAAGTCGATATACGTTCGGTTGGGACATCAACAACACCTCTTTCCGAAGCCTGCCGGCCTCCGTTTGAACTCGTTTGGACAAACTAACATATTTGCACCGAGGGCTCGTATACATAGTACTACAAATAGAGTTCCGGTGGAACGGCGGCCTATTCGTCTGACCCAATTATGAGGGAGGATTAATCAATGAGAACGAAACCGAACCGCACGGCCAAGCTGAGAAAATGGGCGCTGCTCCTGCTGCTCGTTCCTCTGCTCTCCGCCTGCAGCATAGTTGGAGGGGGCAAGGGGGACGTTGCCAATAAGGCGAGCATCGATCCGCCGCCCAAAGATTTGGAGGAGGCGTGGATTCAGGGCGTCGAACAGTCCGCGATCGCGGAAGCCGGCGAGATGATTACCGTCTATTTGCTTGACCGCAACGAATATTTGGCTCCGATGTCCCTGCGGGCCGACCAGGAGCAGGATCGGGAGCGGTCCGCCCCGATCTCCGGCGCAAAGAAGGCGATCGCCTGGATGACCGTGAGCAGGCAGCTGGCGGATCAACTGCCTCCCGGCTTCGCGGCCGTGCTGCCGGAAGGGACCAAGGTCAACTCGGTAACGGAAGACGCCGCCGAACAGACGATATCCGTCGACTTCGCCGCGCCGCTCCCCGGAATTCCGGCCTCGCGGGAACGGAAGGTGATCGAAGCGCTCGTCTGGACGTTAACCGAGCTGCCCGGCATCGACAAAGTGAAGCTGTCGGTCGGCGGCAAGCCGATCCGTTCGCTGCCCTCCTCGGGCTTGCCGGTCGATCCCGTCTTGACCCGCGGACTCGGCATCAACCTGGAGAAGGTCAAGGACGTCCAACCGACGTACGCGATGGGCGTAACGCTGTATTTCGCTTCCCAAACCGCCGAAGGAGAAGGTTACTTCGTCCCCGTCACGCGGCTCGTCAACCGTCAGGAAGACGTCGCCAAGGCGGCGCTTGAGCAGTTGATCGCGGGGCCGCAGGATACGAAATCGCTTCAGGCGGTAATGACGCCGGACATGTCGGTCGAGAAGCTCGTCCGCATGGCCGATACGGTCAACGTGTCCTTGAAGGATGCGTCGGGAATGCCCAAGTCCGAAATGCCGTCGAGCATGATGGAGGCGCTCGTGCTTACGCTGACCGAGGCGGCCGATGTGCCGCAGGTGAGCGTCGTCATGAACGGCGACGATTCGTTCCTGGACTCGGAGCAGCGGGCTTACGACCGGCCGGTCACCCGTCCTATGTACGTCAATCCGCTTAACCGCTGACCGATTATGTCAACGGCCGCGTCTTCTCGGAATCCGAGCGAGACGCGGCTTTTTGCGCTGCCGGGACATCATGGACTGTCGCTTACGACTTTTTCAACCCGCCCGGCAACCGTGCGGATGCTTTTGCGTGCAACGTCTGGTAAAATGGGTGAGATTGAGTACTTGGGAGGTTAACCAATGAGATCCGATGGCAGACAAGATCGCGACCTGCGGCCGTTCGCAGTTGCGCTTCACCCGAATAAATACGCGGAGGGATCCGTGCTCATCGAAGTCGGGAACACGAAAGTATTATGCACGGCATCCGTCGAAGAGAGAGTGCCCCCGTTCCTGAAAGGGCAGGGCAAAGGCTGGGTAACGGCGGAATACGCCATGCTTCCCCGGGCGACGCATACCCGTAACCAGCGGGAAGCGGCCAAGGGCAAGCTGACCGGAAGGACGATGGAAATCCAGCGCTTGATCGGACGGGCTCTGCGCTCCGTAGTCGATTTGCACGCGCTTGGAGAACGGACGATTACGCTCGACTGCGACGTGCTTCAGGCGGACGGCGGGACTAGAACGACTTCCATTACGGGCGCCTATATCGCGCTGGCGTTGGCGATACATAAGCTGTCGGGCACGGTTTCGTTCGATAAATATCCGTTGACGGATTATTTGGCTTCCGTCAGCGTCGGGGTCATTCAGGATCTGCCGGTCGTCGATCTGAACTACGAGGAGGACTCGAAGGCGAAGGTCGACATGAACGTGGTTATGACGGGAGCGGGCGCTTTCGTCGAAGTCCAGGGCACGGGAGAGGAAGCACCGTTCACCAGGCAGGAGCTGGATCAGATGCTCGGATTGGCGGAAGCAGGCATTCGCCGGTTGATCGAGCTGCAGAAGGAGACGCTGGGAGAAGCCGGAGCGCGGATCGGCGGTGGCAAGCGGTGATTCGCCAAGGAGATACGCTGCTGATCGCGACGAGGAACCGGGGGAAGACGAAGGAGTTTCGCGAGGCATTTCTCCGGATCGGGGTCGAAGTCAAAGATTTGAACGAGGTCGAAGGCATTCCGGATATCGAGGAGACGGGAACGACATTCGAAGAGAACGCGACGATCAAGGCGAAGGAAGTCGCCGCTTTGGTCGGAATGCCGGTGCTCGCCGACGACTCCGGCCTGTGCGTGGATGCGTTGGACGGAGCGCCCGGCGTATACTCCGCGCGTTACGCCGGCGAGCCGGGGAACGATGCCGCGAACAATGCGAAGCTGCTTCGCGAGCTGGAGCGGATCGGAGCGCCGGTCGTTCCGCTGCCGGAAGCGGGGGAACGGTTCGCCACGCTGAGCTCGGCCAGGTTCGCCTGCTCGCTCGTTCTGTACGATCCGTCGGATGAGAGCAAGGCGGCAGCGGAAGGTTACGTCGAGGGGCGGATCCTGAATCTCCCGCGCGGCGACGGCGGATTCGGCTACGATCCGCTGTTCTGGGTGCCTTCGCAGAAGCGCGGCATGGCCGAGTTGACGCTGAAGGAGAAGAACGCGATCAGCCACCGCGGGCAGGCTCTGAAGAAGCTGCTAGCGCTGCTTGAAGGCAAGACGTAAACGAAAGGAGCTAATCTCCGGTTAAGGGGATTAGCTCCTTTCCTACAGCACCAGCTTCACTTTATAATGCCGCAGCCAGAAATCGACCTGCAGCAAGTAGGCGAACAGCTGAGGGCCGGACATGAGCTGGCCGAACCACGGGATGTGGGAACTGGCGTCGCTCGCCGCGGCGAGCTCGCGGATGCGGCTTGCGTCAATCAGCGGAAGCAGCGGAGAGGACGGATCGTCCAGCCGCTCCAGCAGCCGGCCGCGCACGGCAGCCAAGTAGTTCGGGTTGTGCGTCTTCGGGTAAGGGCTCTTCTTGCGGTAGAGCACGTCGTTCGGCAGCACGCCCTCGAGCGACTTGCGGAGGATGCCTTTTTCGCGCATGCCCGCCGTCTTGATCTCCCAAGGGATGTTGAACACGTACTGCACGAGCCGGTGATCGCAATAGGGCACCCGGACTTCGAGGCCGACGGCCATGCTCATTCTGTCCTTGCGGTCGAGCAAGGTGGGCATAAACCGGGTAATATTCAAATACGACATGCGCCGCATCCGCCGGCGGTCCTCATCCTCGCCCGGAAGGTGCGGTACTTCGGCGACGGCTTGCGCGTAGCGGTCGGCCAAATATTCCCGCGGCCTGAGCTTCGTTCTGAGCTCCGGGGATAACAGGCCGGCCCGCAGGTCGGTCGCCAGAGACCAAGGGAACGTCTCCGCCTTAAGCGCCTCTTCCCGATGAAACCACGGATAACCTCCGAAGATTTCGTCGGCCGCCTCGCCCGATATCGCCACCGTCGCTTCTTTTTTAATCTCCCGGCAAAATAAATACAAGGAAGCATCGATGTCCGCCATGCCGGGCAAATCCTTGGCCAGCACCGCGACGTCGAGCGCTCCCGCGAGCTCCGGCGTATCGAACTGCTTCGGATGGTGAGCCGTCGACAAATAGTCGTTCATCCGCTTGATCCAGGGCGCGTCCGCGTTCGGCTGAAAATCGTGCGCTTGAAAATGCTTGTCGTTGTCGACGTAATCGACCGAGAACGTATGAACCTGGCCCTGCCCAGTTCTCTTGTAGTAGTCGACCGCAAGCGCCGTCAGCGCGCTGGAGTCGAGTCCGCCGGACAGCAGCGTACAGATCGGCACGTCGGAGACGAGCTGCCGTTCGACCGTGTCCGCGAGCAGCTCGCGAACCGCTTCGGCCGTCTGCTCGACGTTCTGTTCATGCTCCGCGCTGTGCAGCTGCCAGTAAGCATACTGCTTCATGCCGTTGCGGTCGTACAGCAGACAGTGCCCGGGCTTCAGCTCGTAAATGTCTTTCCATACGCCGTGGCCGGGCGTGCGCGCCGGACCGATGACGAACAGCTCCGCCAAGCCTTCCGCGTCGATCGCGGCCTCCACGCCGGGATGGGCCAGAATCGCCTTCGGCTCCGAGCCGAACAGCAGCCGCCCTTCCTCGCGGCGATAGAACAGCGGCTTGACGCCGAGCCGGTCTCTGGCCATAAACAATTTTTGCTCCGCCGTATGCCATACCGCGAACGCGAAAATGCCGTTGAGCCTGTCGACGCTGTCCGGTCCCCATTCCACGTACGCTTGCAGCAGCACCTCCGTGTCGCACGTCGTGCGGAATCGGTAGCCGAGCGATTCCAACTCCTTGCGAAGCTCCGGCGCGTTGTACAGCTCTCCGTTATACACAAGCACGCAGTCGTGGCTGTCCGAGCCTCTGGCTGGACGAACCATCGGCTGGGCTCCGCCCGCGGGGTCCATTACGCACAATCGCCGATGTCCAAAAGCGCAATAGCGGGAAAGCCACGTGCCGCTTGCATCCGGTCCGCGTTGTTCGAGCGTCTCCGTCATTTTCTCGATTGTATCGGCCTGCTTCGTCAAATCCGCGGTCCAGTCCACCCATCCGGTAATTCCGCACATCGGTCTTCCCCTCTTTTCGAATCTTGAATTCAGCCGGTTCGCCTCTGCGGCGCCGAAAACCGGTCTTCTTGAACACACACTAAGATGGATATGCGAAAAAAGGCATAAGATGTATGTCCATGAGGAGAAAATACGTGGAGACTACGACCCGTTAACGGGGGAAAGGAGTCCGATGGCGCATGAACGACGCCGATACGCGGGATGGCGGCAGAAGGACTTATTACGTCGCGGTGGGACCCGGACAAATTTTGACGGATCGCGGAGCGGCATCTTTCGAGTTCTCGATCCGGGCTACCGAGGCGGAGATCGACAAGCTTGAGGAGCTGTTCCAGGAAGCCCAGGATGCGGAAGAGGACGAGATTTTCGACTACAGCGATTCTCCGCTCGTGTCCGATTCGCCCGAGAACGAGACCTACGACGCGTTGTTCATGGAGATTTACCGCATGCTGCACGAGCTCGGAACCGCGGAGACGAAACGACATATCGAATCGATGAACGTTTTGCGGCAGGGGAGGTGAGAACCGAAGTGGCGGAACAATTCAAGAAAAACAAAGGCAACCAGATTGCCAAAAAAGGCGAAGATTTCGTCGAGGAGACGCTTAAAATCAACCATGCGCATTCCGGCCAGAACAATCCGGTCGTTCCCGATCGAATCATCAAAGGCTGATGGGCTCCGAAGCCGCCCCGCCCTGCTCTCTGCGGGGCGGTTTCTTTTGTGTTTTCGGCGATTTACAGCGCTTGCCGGGTAGTGTACGCTGTACCTAACCGCGCATTCGCGGCTTTATGCAGGGATGGAGGTTAACCGATGTCGTTGATCGGGGAAGAGCGCAAAGCCTATATTTTGCAGCAATTGAACTTGGAAGGCAAAGTCAGAACCTACGATCTCGTCAACGAGCTGAAGGTGTCGTCGGAGACGATCCGCAAATATTTGGAGGAGCTCGAGGCGGACAACAAGCTGAAGCGCGTCTACGGCGGGGCAATGAAGCCGGACGAAGCGCGGGAAGAGCCGGCCTATCTGAAAAGGGAAGCGATCAATTCCGAGGAGAAGCGCCGAATCGGACTGGCGGCGGCGACGCTTGTCGAAGACGGGGATGCCATCTTCATCGACGACGGCACGACGACGCTGCCGATGATCGACAGCATTGTGGGGCGAAAAAACATGACGGTGCTGACGATCTGCGTCGCCGGCATGTGCAAGCTGATCGACTATGCGAACCGAGGGTTGTTCGGCGGCAAAATCTACTTCATCGGCGGGGAGATCGACGCGTCACAGTCCCGTTCGACGGGAACGGTGGCGGTGCAGATGGCCGAGCTTTTCTATGTCGACAAAGCGTTCATTTCGGTCGACGGCTTGACGGTCGAACGCGGGCTGACCGGCTTCGACACCCCGAGAGGAATGCTCGCCCGCAAAATCATCGAGCATGCCAAGCAGACGGTCGTCGTCGCCGACAAGACGAAGTTCGGACAAGCCCAGCTGTTCAAGATCGCCGACTTGCAGGATATCGACCTCGTCGTCAGCGACGTCCCCGCGCCTCCGGAATGGAAGGCCGCGCTGAAGGCCAAGCAGGTCACCTGGATCGAGGCCGAGTGAAGAGCTCCGGTGAAGCTTAAGCCAAACTTTTCACCATGTGCCAGTACGGTTTGCCGTGTATCTGGATTTCCTTGTCCGCGCGATAGTCAAGCTTGACATACAGCGCGTGCGCGCCTTCGTTCGTCTGATCGACGTTCAGCGCGATTTTGTCGCAGCCGAGCTCCTTGGCCCGGCCCTCGGCCGCCGCGATGAGCCGTTTGGCATACCCTTTGCCTTGATGCGACGGATCCACGGCGATGGCGTCTATGTAGTATTCGTCCTCGTCCGCCTCGTCGTCGATCGTCACGGAGGGATCTCCGCCCTTGCGGCGCAGATGCTCCAGAACGGGCTCATACAATCGGCGGGCGTCGCTGCCGTGATAACACAAAATCATCCCGGCGGGACGTCCGTCCTCTTCCAGCGCCAGAATGCACGAGCGGCTGAACCGGTTGCCCTCGGAGTCGATGAACGCTTCCAGCCGGCGCAGAACATCTCCCTCGTCGTCTTCCCCGGTCAACTGGTACGCGATGTCCTGTACGGCCAGCAGAATAAGGCGGGCAAGAGCCGGCGCGTCGCCGCTCTCGGCTTGTCGAATTGTCATGATGATCACCTGCAATCTTAATTAAAGTAGTCCCGCTTGAATCGGCCGTCTTCACTGTCGAGCAGGGGGATGCGGCGATTAGTGCGGTCTTAATTGATCTTAGCTCGTCGCAGGACCGTTTTCAAACGGCACAATCCGAAAGGGAAAAAGAGGTTGCGCAACGCGGGGATGTGTGCTAATATACTTTTGCGTGTCTCAGTAGCTCAGCTGGATAGAGCAACGCCCTTCTAAGGCGTCGGTCGGGGGTTCGAATCCCTCCTGGGACGCCATATCGTAGACACATCCTTCATGCAACGATAGATGAAAAAGCCCATAACCCGAACGCTCGGGATTATGGGCTTTTTGCCGTCTTGCCGAGGCTCGCGGACGCAAGTCGCGGCACAAGGATCTATCGCTTCTCCGAAGCGGGTTCCGACATGAACCAAGAGATGTGCGTGCATCTTTGGCAGACGAGGATCGTCGCGTTGCGGTTCGCCCAATCCAAGCCGAAGAAAGTCGCCCCTCTCGAGTTCAGTTGCGGAGCGGATAGTTTCGTTAACGAGCAAACCTCCGCAGCGAGCAAATCCCCGCTGCGGACGATCGCCGCGGCGGGGATTTCTCACGATTCAGAACGCGTCTCCGACAAAACGCATTCACCGTCCTAAGGACGCTGAAGGCGCTTTTGCATGGTTAAGCAACATTCGCCATCCAGCTTGGGATTCGAGATGTCTCCTGCGCAGATAGGGAGGTGTAGCCCTTACCAGATGCCAGCACCGGCACGCAAGATAATGACGAGCAGAATGAACAGCACCAGCGCGAATGCAGCCGCGCCCATCCCGCCGCCGCCGTAGCAAGGGCCGGTTCCTGCGCCTCCAACCGGGTAACTCATGCAATCACCTCCCAACTGCAAAGATTGAAGTCACGTGATAGCTTATGTGGAGGCGAATATATGGCCAGTGCATTCGCACAGATTGCGAACAATCCACTCCAGCCCACGCCAAACCGGGCGTCTTGTCATATAGCCGATCGATTATGGCTTCCCATCGACCGCTTTCGCGCAAGAAAGCGAGGAAGAGGCGCGGCCGTTTTTTATTTGGCCCCCGTTCATGCTATAATTTTCAGACGACGCGATTCAAATGCCGGTACAGGCGGAGGGGAACTGCCCACATGACGGATCGACCGAAGGATAATCTGGTGCTGTTTCCGAAGACGCTGGATTATTATCAAATACAATTGACGAAAATGCTGGAGACGGAACGTTACGGCGACGCCAAAGCTTTGCTGGCCTTCCTGCTCCAGTGCAAGGGGGAGGCGGAACGGCACCACACGGAGTGGCAGGCGCTGCTCGGGTGGCTCGAAGCCGCGTTCCCTTCGTTCGAAGGGGATTCGGGCTACGACGCTTTCCCGCAGACCGACGGTAACGAAGAGGACGAAGGGGAAGAGGAGATTTTCCAGCGCAGATTGTCGGAGCGAAGCCAAGCCGACGCGAACTACATACCGGAACTGTTGGCCGCCCTGTACAACGGCGACGATCCGGGTCAGCAGATGCTCATCCTGGGGCAGCTGCAGCATGTGTTTCATCCCGACATCGACGGTTCCCTCAGGCAGTGGCTGGCCAGAGAGGAATATATTCCTCCTCTGCAATACCGCGCCCTGCAAGCGATCCGGAAGCAGGGAGGAAGCGGGCCGGTTGCGTTCTGGAGAGACGGGGAAAGCCTGACCGTGGAAGCGGCGGACACGCCTCTGAGCTTCGCGGAATTTCCCCAGGGCATGCATCAGGTGCTCGAGCGGGTGAAGCAGTCGGCGGAGGTGTCGGATCCCACGCTGTCCTATTTCGCGGAAGAGACGTGGAAGGATTGCGCCGAGCTCGCCTACGGAACCCCGACTTTCAAGAGCATGGCCGAGGACGACGACGGCTCGTCGGACATCTGGGCCGCGGCGCTGCACCAGCTGTTGATGGAGAAGCTGCACGCGAAGCACGGCGACGAAGGAATCCGGGAGCAGTACGGCATTACGGACGAATTGCGCTTTCGTTACGAGCAGGCGCTGCGGTGGTTGAGAAACTACGCGATGGAGCCGCAAATCACGGATTCGTGATTTCGCCTTGAACCGAGCGCCATGTTGTTCTATAATGGAATGG
The DNA here is from genome assembly GCF_041641335.1 of Cohnella sp. Taxonomy (NCBI): domain Bacteria; kingdom Bacillati; phylum Bacillota; class Bacilli; order Caryophanales; family Paenibacillaceae; genus Cohnella; species Cohnella sp. The sequence goes on from NZ_JBEPYQ010000044.1 coordinate 23,527, forward strand.
TTTATGTGAATTGCCGCCATGCCGCGGCAAGATGTTACGGAGGGGAAAGCATAATATGACAGCAAACTGGGAAAAAATAGAGAAGAACCTCGGCGTTCTTGAAGTTGAAGTGGACGCGGAGCAAGTCGCTCTCGCATTGGACAAGGCATTCCGCAAGGTCGTTCAGAAAGTCAACGTTCCGGGTTTCCGCAAAGGCAAAGTGCCGCGCGCGATTTTCGAAGCCCGTTTCGGAATCGAAAGCCTGTATCAGGACGCCATCGACATCCTGCTTCCGGAAGCTTACACGAAAGCGATCGACGAAGTCGGCATCGAGCCGATCGATCGTCCGGAAGTCGACGTAGAGCAATTCTCCAAAGGCCAATCTTTCAAGTTCAAAGCGAAAGTTCCGGTCAAGCCGGAAGTGAAGCTCGGCGAGTACAAAGGCCTGGTCGTTCCCGCGGAGAGCGCGGAAGTGACGGAAGAAGAAGTGAGCGCGGAACTCGAGCGCCTGCAGCAGCGCCATGCGGAGCTGGTCGTCGTTGACGAAGGCCCGGCTCAACTGGGAGACTTCACTTCGATCGACTTCGAAGGCTTCCTGGACGGCGTTCCGTTCGAAGGCGGCAAAGGCGAGAAGCATTCTTTGGAGCTGGGCTCCGGTTCGTTCATTCCGGGCTTCGAAGACCAAGTCGTCGGCCTGAACATCGCGGAAGAGAAAGACATCGACGTTACGTTCCCTGAAAACTATCAAGCGGAGAACCTGGCCGGCAAAGCGGTCGTGTTCAAAGTGAAGCTGCACGAGATCAAGCGCAAGAGCCTGCCGACTCTCGACGACGAATTCGCCAAAGACGTCAGCGAGTTCGATACATTGGACCAGTTCAAAGCGGACCTGACGAAGAAGCTGGGCGAGCGTAAGACGAAGGACGCGGAAGCGGCTCGCGAGACGGCGATCGTCGACAAGGCAGCGGAAGCGGCCGAGCTGGAAATTCCGGAAGTGATGATCGAGACCGAGATCGGCGCCATGCTGAAGGATTTCGAGAACCGTCTGCGCCAGCAGGGCATGACGCTGGATCTGTACTATCAATTCAGCGGCCAGGATGAAGCGGCTCTGAAGGCGCAAATGCGCGGAGACGCCGAGAAGCGCGTTCGCAGCAACCTCGTGCTCGAAGAGATCGCCAAAGCGGAAAATCTGGAAGTGTCCGACGAGGACGTAAACGAGGAGCTCGAGAACCTGTCGAAGCTGTACAACCGCCCTGCGGATGAGCTTCGCACCATTTTCGCGGCGAACGGCTACCTGGATAACCTGAACGCGGATCTGAAAGTCCGCAAAGCCGTGAAGTTCCTCGTAGAAAACAGCAAATCCGAGTAATTCCCGCAACATAGACAAGGCACGTGCAACCCGCGTGCCTTATTTTTCACCCCGAATACATACGAAACGCCGAAGCGATGTTCGCCCGAAAACGACTCGTCAACATGACATTCCGTTTTGAACGTGTTAAACTATTACCGAGATTCGAACGTCTAATGAGAAAAGGGGTTGGTAACATGCTAGTACCTATGGTCGTCGAACAAACGAATCGCGGAGAGCGGTCGTACGACATCTATTCGAGGCTCTTGAAGGACCGCATTATATTTCTCGGAAGCGCGATTGACGACGATGTCGCCAATCTCATTATCGCTCAGCTGCTGTTCTTAGCAGCGGAAGACCCGGAGAAAGATATTCATTTGTACATCAACTCCCCGGGCGGCTCGGTAACGGCCGGCATGGGAATTTTCGATACGATGCAGTTCATCAAGCCCGACGTGTCCACGATCTGCGTGGGAATGGCCGCCAGCATGGGATCTTTGCTCCTGACGGCGGGCGCGCCCGGCAAGCGCTTCGCGCTTCCGAACAGCGAGATTATGATTCACCAGCCGCTGGGCGGGGTAAGAGGTCAGGCATCGGATATTAAGATTCACGCGGACTGGATCGTCAAGACGAAGCAGAAGCTGAATCAGATCTACGTCGATCGCACAGGCCAGCCTTACGAGAAGATCGAGCGGGATACCGATCGCGATAATTTCATGAGTGCCGAAGAGGCCGTGGCATACGGTCTCGTCGATCGCGTCATTACGCAGCCGACGGCCGTCGACAATCCGCAAGCCTAATATAGGCAGCAACGTCCCGCGAGTTTAAAAGTCCGCTTTTCAGCACCGAGCGGTTGAATAAGGAGGGTTTACATGTTTAAGTTCAGCGACGAGAAAGGCCAGCTGAAATGCTCGTTCTGCGGCAAATCGCAGGATCAAGTCAGAAAGCTGGTTGCCGGTCCCGGCGTATATATATGCGACGAGTGCATCGAGCTTTGCACGGAGATCGTGGAGGAGGAGCTCGGCCACGAGGAAGAGCTCGATCTGAAGGATATTCCGAAACCGAAAGATATCCGCAACATTTTGGACCAGTACGTCATCGGCCAGGAGCAAGCGAAGAAATCCCTGTCGGTTGCCGTATACAACCATTATAAGCGCATTAACTCCCAAGCCAAGATCGAGGACGTCGAGCTGCAGAAGAGCAACATCATGCTCGTAGGTCCGACGGGCTCGGGCAAGACGCTGCTCGCGCAGACGATGGCCAAAATCCTGAACGTTCCGTTCGCGATCGCGGACGCGACTTCGCTCACGGAAGCGGGTTATGTCGGCGAAGACGTCGAGAACATTTTGCTTAAGCTGATCCAGGCTGCGGATTACGACGTGGAGAAGGCGGAGCGCGGCATCATCTACATCGACGAGATCGACAAGGTGGCCCGCAAATCCGAGAACCCTTCGATTACGCGCGACGTATCCGGCGAAGGCGTGCAGCAGGCGCTGCTGAAAATTCTCGAAGGCACGGTCGCTTCCGTTCCTCCGCAAGGCGGACGCAAGCATCCGCACCAAGAGTTCATCCAGATCGACACGACGAACATCCTGTTCATCTGCGGCGGGGCGTTCGACGGTCTGGAGCAAATCATCAAACGCCGGATCGGCAAAAAAGTGATCGGCTTCAGCTCCGTCCTCGAAGGACAGAAGGATATGAAGCCGGGCGAATATTTGTCTCTGGCCCAGCCGGAAGATTTGCTGAAATTCGGCTTGATCCCCGAGTTCGTAGGGCGTCTGCCGGTCATTTCCACGCTGGAGCCGCTCGACGAACCGGCCTTGGTCCGCATTCTGTCCGAGCCGAAGAACGCCCTCGTCAAGCAGTACCAGAAGCTGCTGGAGATGGACAACGTCAAGCTCGAATTCGAGAGCGGCGCGCTGGAGGAGATCGCCCGCGAAGCGATCAAGCGGAATACGGGCGCCCGCGGACTTCGGGCGATCATCGAGAGCATCATGCTCGACGTGATGTACGAGGTGCCTTCGCGAGACGATGTCGTCAACTGCCTGGTCACCGCCAAGGCGATCAAGGAGAAGATGGCGCCGGAGCTCACGACCAAAAAAGGCAAGAAAAAAGAAGAAAGCGCGTAACGGGAGCAGGACGGAAGCCGCCGCAAGGCCTTTCGGCCGCCGCGGAATTCGCCTAGATTGCCGGTTCCACCCCGCGCTCATGCGGGGTGGACTTTGGCGTATACAGGGGAGAAACATTTATGTACAAACGTACGGATACCGTCGCCGTCCAAGTCGGCAACCTAACGATCGGCGGCAACAACAAGGTCATCTTGCAGAGTATGTGCACGACGAAAACCGCGGACGTGGAAGCCACCGTCGCCGAGATCAAGCGGCTGGAGGAAGCGGGCTGCCAGATCGTCCGCGTCACCGTCAACAATAAGGAAGCGGCCGAAGCGATCAAGGAGATCAAGAAGCGCATCGGCATCCCGCTTGTCGCCGATATTCATTTCGACTACAGATTGGCTTTGCTGGCGATCGAGAACGGCATCGACAAAGTGCGGATCAATCCCGGGAATATCGGCCGCCGCGAGAAAGTCGAGGCGGTCGTCAAGGCGTGCAAGGAACGGGGCATCCCGATCCGAATCGGCGTGAACGCGGGATCGCTGGAAAATCATCTGCTCGAGAAGTACGGCTATCCGACGGCGGATGCGATGGTTGAGAGCGCCTTGTTCCATATCGGCATTCTTGAAGAGCTCGATTTCCACGACATTATCGTTTCCCTTAAAGCGTCCGACGTACCGATGGCGATCGAGGCGTATACGAAAGCGGCCGAAGTGATTCGTTATCCGCTCCACCTGGGCATTACCGAGGCCGGTACGCTGTTCTCCGGCACGATCAAGAGCTCCGCCGGGCTTGGCGTCCTGCTGAACCACGGCATCGGCAACACGATGAGAATCTCGCTCAGCGCGGATCCGGTGGAAGAGATCAAGGCGGCCAGGGAACTGCTGAAGGTGTTCGGTCTGATTACCGACGCGCCGACGCTTATTTCTTGCCCGACCTGCGGACGGCTCGATATCGACTTGTTCGCGGTGGCGAACGAGGTCGAGGAATATTTGTCCAAGCTCAAGGTTCCGATCAAGGTGTCCGTTCTCGGCTGCGCGGTCAACGGGCCGGGCGAAGCTCGCGAAGCCGACATCGGCATTGCCGGCGCGCGCGGCGAAGGCATGCTGTTCCGTTACGGCGAGATGATCCGCAAAGTGCCTGAGGCGAAGCTCGTCAGCGAGTTGAAGAAAGAAATCGACCAGATCGCAGCGGCGTATGCCGAGACGGGAGTTATACCGGGGAGGAGACATGGCTAAGATGAAGAAGCTGGCGGTTGCGGCGCTGGGCCTCGGGCTGCTGGTCATGAGCGCCTGCGGGAAAGCCGAACAGGCCTCTTCCGGCGAGGGACATCCGCACGCTTCCCATGCGTCTAACGGCGATCTCAGGGAGATTACCGCTTCGTCGGATACGCTGCCCTTCTTCCTGGAAGAGCAGCCGGACGCGGTTAGATTGGCTTACCAGATCGCCGGGGCGCTGGACGACACCTTGCAATGGATTCCGTGTTATTGCGGCTGCGGCGGCAGCGCGGGACATAAGAGCAATCTGAACTGCTTCATCCACGAGGTTCGCGAGGACGGGACCGTCGAGTGGGACGATCATGGAACAAGGTGCGGCGTCTGCGTCCAGATCGCCGTCGAGTCGGCACAGCTGAAGCAGCAAGGCAAGTCGAACTTGGACATTCGCAAGCATATCGACAGCAAATATCAAACCGGATACGCCAAGCCTACGGATACGCCGATGCCTGCGGCGTAAGGCGGGCGTCCGCGGCTGGGCCGGCCGGTTCAAAGGGCGTGAACGAATTCGTCTTCGATAAGCAATCGATCAGGGAAATGAGCGACAAAGCGACGTATTTGCGCGGCGAAGCTTATTTTCGTTCGGGTCAGGTACTGGCCGTCAGGATGGAGTCGGGCAGCGAGGCTAGCTACAAAGCGACCGTAAAAGGGGCTAACCGCGAGAAATACGAGGTCGAAGTGGAGACCGGCAGGGACGGGGAGCTAAGGGCGTCCTGCGGATGCGAGGCGTACGCTCCCTTGTCGTATTGCAAGCATATCGTCGCCGTATTGCTGAAGCTGGCGGAGGAGGAGAGATTGCCTGCAGAGGAGGAAGAGATGTCCGGGAAGGATGTCCATCTGACGAAGCAGGTTATCTTTTTGTTCGATCGGGCTCTCAGCAGTCGCACGGAAGCCTCTCTGCAGACGCTGGAAGACGAGGCGTGGGAGAAGCGGACGCTGGAGGCGGAATACGCCTTCAAGCTGGTGAAGAGCTTCGGCGGCCGCACGATGTTCGCCGTCTCGATGAAAGTCGGGCTGTCCCGCATGTACGTCGTGCAGAAAATCAAAGATTTCCTGAAAAACTACGAGAGCGGCACGCAGATGGCGTTCGCCAAACATTTCTCGTACGACCCTTCCGAGCATGCGTTCAAGGAGCATGACGAAGCGCTGATCGGCTTGCTGACGGAAGCGATGCATGCCGAAGAGACTTATAAGGATTTGCTTCATTCGTTGTCTTCGTATTCTTACCGCGAGGAAAGAATATTGGCCGTTCCTCCCGCCGTCTGGGAGAGAATGCTGCCCTATCTGGAGCGGGCCAGCGTCAGCTTCGAGGACAAGATGGGCGTTCACGCGATGGAACTGGTCGAAGGGGAGCTTCCGATTACGGCTCGTCTGGACAGAGCCGGAAGCGGCGGCTATCAGCTCGTCTTCGACGGCTTGAACGACACCGTGTTTCTGGACAGCTACGGCGTTGCCGTCTCCGGAGGTCTTCTCTTCCGCGCCGACCCGGACCGGCTTAGAAGATTGGCGGAACTGAAGAACCTGTTCCAATACGAATCGGGCACAAGGCTGCTCATATCGTCCGAGCAGATCGAATCGTTCATCGATCGCGTCGTGCGCGAGCTGAAGGCGATGATTCGGGTGGAAATCTCGCCGCACATCGCCGACAGGATCGTCAGCCCGCCGCTTAACGCCCGCCTGTATTTGGACTTGGAGGACGACCGGCTGCTGGCGCGTCTGGAATACGCGTACGACGACATCGTCATTACGCCGCTGCCGCAGAAGGAGACCAAGAACGCCAGGGAAGACGTTCTGCTCATGAGGGATCTCGACCGGGAGAACCGCATCATGGCGCTGATCGAACGCGCGGCCTTCAAGTTCAACGGGAAAGACGTTTATTTGGACCACGAAGACGAGATGTACGATTTTCTGTACGGCATTCTTCCCCAGCTTGGAGACGACGTGGAAGTCTACGCGACCGAAGCGGTGCGCACGGTTATGCGGGAAGCCGAATACGAGCCCCGGGCCAGGCTGGACGTCGATGCGGGAACGAATTGGCTCGAATTCTCCTTCGACATGGAAGGGCTGGACGAAGCGGATATTCGCGGACTGATGCGAAACCTGCTGGAGAAGAAGAAATTTTACCGGCTCCCCGACGGGAGATTCCTGTCTCTGGAGCGGGAAAGCTTTCGCGACATTACCCGGCTGTTCGAGGATCTCGACTTCCGCAAGTCGGAGATGAACGGAACGCGGATGCGCATGCCGGCCGTTCGCGGCTTCCAGCTCATGGACCGGTTCGGCAACGCCTCCCGCGGCGTTCAGGTCGGGAAGTCGCTGCGCCGGCTGTGGGACAATCTTCGTCATCCCGACAACCTCGATTTCGAAGTTCCGTCCGGGCTGGAGCCGGTGCTGCGAGACTATCAGAAGTTCGGCTTTCATTGGCTGAAGACGCTGTCCCATTACCGCCTCGGCGGCATACTCGCGGACGACATGGGGCTGGGCAAGACGATCCAGAGCATCGCGTACATCGTCTCCGAGACGGCGGCTCCTCGGGGAGAAGGCTCTGCTGCCGCATCCCCGGTGTTGATCGTCTGTCCGGCCTCGCTCATCTACAACTGGGAGAGGGAAGTCAAGCGGTTCGCGCCGGGGCTCCGGACGGTCGTCGCGGCCGGCGACCCTCAGGAACGCGAAGGGCTGATGGATGACGGCCTGCAGGGAGCGAACGTCTGGATTACGTCTTATCCGCTGCTGCGGCGGGATATCGACTGGTACGAGAAGCGGACGTTCCGCGCCCTGTTCCTGGACGAGGCGCAGGCGATCAAAAACCACGCTTCACTGACTTCCCACGCGGTGAGACGGCTACAAGCCGGGCAGCGGTTCGCGCTGACGGGCACGCCAATCGAGAATTCGCTCGACGAGCTGTGGTCGATCTTCGAAGCGGTGTTCCCCGGCTTGTTCGGAAGCCGCAAGTCGTTCGCGGATCTCCCGCGGGACAAAATCGCCAGGATCGTACGTCCGTTTATTCTCCGCAGGCTCAAGAGCGATGTGCTGAAGGAGCTGCCGGACAAAATCGAAAGCGTGCAGCCGTCGGAGCTGTCCGCCGCTCAGAAGCGGCTTTACCTCGCTTATCTGGAGCGGCTGCAATCGGACGTCGTCCGGGATTTATCCGAGGACGGGGGCTTCCAGCGCAACCGGATGAAGATTTTGGCCGGGCTGACCCGGCTCCGGCAGCTCTGCTGCCATCCTTCGATGTTCCTCGAAGGCTACGAGGGAAGCTCGGGCAAGCTGGAGCAGCTCCTCGAGCTGATCGAAGAGTGCCGTTCCGGCGGCAAGCGGATGCTCGTCTTCTCGCAATTCACTTCGATGCTGGACATTATCCGGCAAGAGCTGGACTCCCGGGACGTATCCTATTTCTATCTGGACGGTTCCACGCCTTCCGCCAGAAGGGTCGAGATGTGCGACGCCTTTAACGGTGGGGAGAGGGAGCTTTTCCTGATCTCGCTGAAGGCGGGCGGAACGGGATTGAATCTGACCGGAGCGGATACGGTCGTGCTGTTCGACCTGTGGTGGAATCCGGCGGTGGAGCAGCAGGCGGCGGACCGGGCGCACCGCATCGGGCAGAAGAAGGTCGTCCAAGTGTTCAAGCTGGTGGCGCAAGGCACGATCGAGGAGAAAATGCTTCAGCTCCAGCAGCGCAAGAAGGATCTGATCGAAGAGATCGTCCGGCCGGGCGAGACGACGCTGTCCGCGCTTACGGAAGACGATATCCGCGAACTGCTGGAGATCACATGACTATAGGGACCGACATTCGGGCAATACTACCAAGTATAGCCCGGGCGTCGGTTTTTTTGTGTATGGCCGCCTGCCGGCCGGCACGTCCGGAAGCAAGGATCGGGGAGGATGATCGCAGATGAACTTAAGCATGATTCTGATGCTGATTCAAGTTTTTTTTGCCGTTGTGATCGGCATTTATTTTTGGAACTTGCTGCGCAATCAGAAGAGCAACCGCAGCGCAGTGGACCGCGAATCGCGGAAGGAGATGGACAAGCTGAGGAAGCTTCGCTCCATCTCTCTGACGAAGCCGCTGGCGGAGAGAACGAGGCCGGTGTCGATCGACGACATCGTCGGACAGAAGGAAGGGCTGCGCGCGCTTAAGGCCGCGCTGTGCAGCGGCAATCCGCAGCACGTGCTCGTCTATGGGCCTCCGGGGGTCGGCAAGACGGCGGCGGCTCGCGTCATTCTCGAGGAAGCGAAGAAAAACAAGCTGTCACCGTTCCGGCTGGACGCGAAGTTCACCGAGATCGACGCGACGACGGCCCGCTTCGACGAACGCGGCATTGCGGATCCGCTCATCGGATCGGTTCACGATCCGATCTATCAGGGCGCCGGAGCGATGGGCGTGGCGGGTATCCCGCAGCCGAAGCCGGGCGCGGTGACGAAAGCCCACGGCGGCATTCTGTTCATCGACGAGATCGGCGAGCTTCATCCGATCCAGCTGAACAAGCTGCTTAAGGTGCTGGAGGACCGCAAAGTGTATTTGGAGAGCGCGTACTACCATGCGGAGGATACGAACATTCCTCTGTACATCCACGATATTTTCCAGAACGGCCTTCCCGCGGACTTCCGGCTCGTCGGGGCGACGACAAGATCGCCGAGCGAGCTTCCTCCGGCGCTGCGCAGCCGGTGCATGGAGGTGTATTTTCGCCCGCTGCTGCCGGACGAGATCGCAGAGATCGCCGAGAACGCCATTCAGAAGATCGGATTCGCGCCGCTTCCCGATGCGCTTGAAGTCGTCAAGAGATACGCGACGAACGGCCGGGAAGCGGTCAACATCGTTCAACTGGCCGCCGGCCTCGCCTTGTCCGAGAACCGCGAGCAATTGACCGGGGCGGACATCGAGTGGGTCGTCAACAGCAGCCAGCTTCCTCCGCGGCCCGACCGCAAAGTGCCTTCCAAGCCGCAAATCGGCCTCGTCAACGGCCTGGCCGTCTACGGGCCGAGCATGGGAGCCCTGCTGGAGATCGAAGTGTCCGCCATTCCCGCGCAGCGGGGCAAAGGGCAGTTCAACATTACCGGCGTCGTGGAAGAAGAAGAGCTGGGCGGCGGCCAGCGGACGCTTCGGCGCAAAAGCATGGCAAAGGGTTCGCTCGACAACGTGCTGACCGTGCTCAGAAGTCACGGGTTCCAGCCGGAAAATTACGATCTGCACGTCAACTTCCCCGGAGGAACTCCGGTGGACGGTCCTTCCGCCGGCGTAGCGATGGCGGTGGCGATCGCCTCCGCGATGACCCGACAGCCGGTCGACAACAAGCTTGCGATGACGGGGGAGATCAGCATTCACGGCGCGGTCAAACCGGTGGGCGGCGTCGTCGCCAAAGTCGAAGCCGCGTTCCAGTCCGGAGCCGACACGGTGCTCATTCCGAAGGAAAACTGGCAAGCCATCTTCGAGGGGCTCGAAGGCGTCAAAGTCATTCCCGTCGATCGCATGGAGGACGTGTTCCGGCATGTGTTCGGCGAGGCGACGGACTGGATGGCGGAGAAGCAGCAGAACGTCGAGCTGCCCGTGGCCGCCGAGTCTTTCGCGGCGGCTCCGGCGGGTTCGGTGCTGCACGCCGGGAAGCTGCCGCTGCCGTCCGAAGCCCAGCGGCCCGCCGAGGGCGCGAAGCGTACGATCGAGCGTTAGTGTACAGTTGGAGAGGCTGTTCCATAAGCGCTTTAAGTTGCCCTGAAAGATGATCTACGATAAAGGCGCAAGGGGTATGTACCTCCTTCCGATGCTATACGGTCCCAAAATCTGAATGGGTAAACCCGTGACAAGGTGATTTCAGGAGCGTATGAGGCAGTCTCCAGGAGGTACATCCCCCTTCTTTGTCTTTCGATCATCTCAAGCAACTTGCTTATGGAACAGCCTCTTCGCGCTAATAATATGAAGGGACGCCCCCCAGTCGTCTTTTATGACGCAGGGGGGCATTTGTTTAGGCTTAAAGGTCCGTTTTTTTGCGGCGAGCGACTACATTTGATACAATGACGAAAGGTTTTGAAATCGTTCCTGAACAGCGAGGTGCGTCAATTATGGGTTCGAGCAAACAGAAGAGCCGTTCCATACCCCTGCTGCCCTTAAGAGGGCTACTCGTATATCCGAGCATGGTGCTCCATCTGGACGTCGGACGGGAGAAATCCGTCAAGGCGCTGGAGCAATGCATGATCGACGATCATATGATCCTGCTGTGTTCCCAATCGGAAGTCAACATCGAGGAGCCCACGCAAGAGGATATTTACCGGGTCGGAACCATTGCCAAAGTCCGTCAGATGCTGAAGCTGCCCAACGGAACGATCCGCGTGCTGGTAGAAGGCGTTAGCCGGGCGGAGATCGAACAGTACTTGCCGAACGACGAGTTCTACGAGGTGCTGGCCCACGAGCTTCACGAATCCCAGACCAACGACTCGGAGTTGGACGCGCTCATGCGCGCCGTGCTCAGCCAGTTCGAGCACTACATCAACCTGTCCAAGAAAGTGACTCCCGAGACGCTCGCCTCCGTGTCCGACATCGATCAGCCGGGCCGCCTGGCCGACGTCATCACGAGTCACTTGTCGCTCAAGATAAAAGACAAACAGGACATTCTCGAAACCGTCGAGATTCGTCCCCGTCTGGAGAAGCTGCTTGATTTTCTCGGCAACGAGCGGGAAGTGCTCGAGCTGGAACGCAAAATCAGCCAGCGCGTCAAGAAGCAGATGGAGAAGACGCAGAAGGAGTATTACCTTCGCGAGCAGATGAAGGCGATTCAGAAGGAGCTGGGCGACAAGGAAGGCCGGGCCGGCGAAATCGAGGAGCTGAGAGCCCAGCTCGCCGAGGCGGACCTGCCCGAGAAAGCCGCGGCCAAGGCGGCGAAGGAGATCGACCGTCTGGAGAAAATGCCTGCGTCCTCCGCGGAAGGGGCGGTCATCCGCACTTACGTGGAATGGCTGCTCGCGCTGCCGTGGTCGCAGATGACGGAAGACGACCTGGATATTGCCAAAGCCGAGCAGATTTTGAACGACGAGCATTACGGCCTCGACAAGCCGAAGGAGCGCGTGCTGGAGTACTTGGCCGTGCAGAAGCTGGTCAAGAAGCTGAAGGGACCGATTCTCTGTCTCGTAGGTCCTCCGGGCGTCGGCAAGACGTCGCTCGCCAAGTCGATCGCCAAATCGCTCGGTCGCGAATTCGTTCGCATCTCGCTGGGCGGCGTTCGCGACGAGGCGGAAATCCGCGGCCATCGCCGGACCTATGTCGGCGCGATGCCGGGTCGCATTCTGCAAGGGATGCGCAATGCGGGCTCGGCCAATCCGGTATTCCTGCTGGACGAGATCGACAAGATGGCGATGGACTTTCGCGGCGATCCGGCTTCCGCGCTGCTCGAGGTGCTCGATCCGGAGCAGAACACGACGTTCAGCGACCACTACGTCGAAGTGCCGTTCGATTTGTCGAACGTCATGTTCGTGACGACGGCCAACGTCGTGCACAATATTCCCCGCCCGCTGCTGGATCGGATGGAGCTGCTGCAAGTTCCGGGCTACACCGAGCTGGAGAAGGAGCAGATCGCCGAGCGCCATCTGCTGCCCAAGCAGAAGCGGGACCACGGTCTGGAAGAGGATCAGCTCGTCGTGGAGAAGGAAGCTCTGCTGTCGCTGATTCGGCACTATACCCGGGAGTCGGGCGTGCGGAACATGGAGCAGCAGCTCGCTTCCTTGTGCCGCAAGGCGGCCAAGACGCTCGTCTACGATCCGTCGTCCGCGCCGATCGTCATCGACGGGAAGAAGCTCAAGGAGCTGCTCGGCCCGCCGAAGTTCAGATTCGGCATGGCGGAGCAGGAGGATCAGATCGGCGCCGTTACCGGGCTCGCATGGACCGAAGTCGGCGGCGATACGCTCGTCATCGAGGTGACGATCATGCCCGGCTCGGGCAAACTGACGTTGACCGGGCAGCTGGGCGACGTCATGAAGGAGTCGGCGCAGGCGGCGTTCAGCTACACCCGCAGCCGGGCCAAGGAGTTCGGCATCGATCCCCAGTTCCACGAGAAGAACGATATTCACATTCATATTCCGGAGGGCGCCATTCCGAAGGACGGCCCTTCCGCGGGCATTACGCTGGCGACCGCGCTCGTCTCGGCGCTGACCGGGCGCAAAGTGTCCCGCGAAGTGGCGATGACCGGGGAGATCACGCTGCGCGGTCGCGTGCTTCCGATCGGCGGCCTGAAGGAGAAGTCGCTGGCCGCTCACCGCGCGGGCATTACGAAGGTGCTGATGCCCAAGGACAACGAGCGGGATTTGCGCGATATCCCGGACAGCGTGCGGGAGAGCATGACGTTCGTTCCCGTCTCCCACATCGACGAAGTACTGAGGGAGGCTCTGACGGAGCCTTGGGCGGTCGTCGGGGAACCGGGGACGGGAGAAGAGCGCGGCGAAGGGATGGAGCCGGCGGCGGGGCTGCAGCCGCCAGTGGACGACAAGCCGGAAGAAACGCCGCCTCTGAGCACGCACTGACAGGACGGACAGGATAGGAGAACTTTATTTCCATGAAAATCAAGACGACCGAATTCGTGATCAGCGCGGTAGGTCCGAGTCAATATCCGGAAGGCGATCTTCCGGAAGTGGCTCTGGCCGGCCGCTCCAACGTGGGCAAGTCCTCGCTGATCAACAAGATGCTGCTGCGGCGCAATCTCGCCCGCACGAGCCAGCAGCCGGGGAAGACGCAGACTCTGAACTATTACCTGATCAACGAAGAGCTGTTCTTCGTTGATTTTCCCGGTTACGGCTATGCCCGCGTGTCCAAGTCGGAGCGCGAAGCCTGGGGCAAAATGATCGAGCGCTATTTGCGCGAGAGGGAACCGCTGAAGCTCGTGCTGCAGCTCGTCGACGTGAGGCACCCGCCTTCGGCTGACGACGTGCGCATGTACGAATGGCTGTCCCATTACGGCATTCCGATGACCGTGGTGGCGACCAAGGCGGATAAAGTATCGCGCTCGCAATGGCCGAAGCATTTGAAGATAATCAGGCAAAGCCTCGGAATGCCCGGGCATGTTCCGCTCGTTCTTTTCTCGTCCGAGACGGGGCAAGGAAGGGATGAATTATGGAGCATGATCGCGCAAGCGGCAGGAATAGCGCCTAATTCCCCCTCTGAACCCGCGAACATAGCGCAGGAAACGGAGAATAACGAGTAATAAATCGTCTGGATCGCGCGAGGAATCGATTTTTAACCGATTTTTCCGTGATTATCGCGTTCGGACGGGAGGAAACGGCTTGCGATTTCGCGTATAATTAAACATAGATAGCGCGTAATCCAATCGCAAGACAAGGGAATTGAGGAGATTTTATGGCTCAACGCGTAGCCACGGAGTATGTCAATGCCAACCTGCAGTTGACGGAAGCCGAAATGCGGCAATTGATTTCGATGTGCGAGCAGCAACAGCTTCGTCTGCAAGTGTTCGTCCTGGACAACGGCAATCACGAAGTCGTGCTGGAGGACGAGAGCGTCGGAGAGTCGATTCGCCTCACGTTCGAACGCGCGGACGGACAGTTCCGCTGCGAGCTGACGTGCCGGGTCGTTCATCCGAAGCTGACCAATGCGCTGCGCAAGCTCGTGTCGACCTTCAAGGGAGATGCGGTCGTTAATCGGATTTATGAAGGTTTTACGATGATTTATCACTATATTCAAGGCAAAGTCGCCCGCATCGCGGAGTGCAAGGGAACGACCCTGCGCACCGTGTTCGAGCATCGCGACACGGTCGGACGTCTGGAATCGCTGTTCCATCTGGCGTCCGTCGAAGAGGAGATCAAACGTCTGCGCGGCTCGGTCAACGACCTGCTGGATCTGCGCAACCAGACGCAAGACGCCGAGTGGATTCGCGAGATCGATAACAGCCTGACATCCCATAGCCGCATGCTGTTCGCGCTCGAAGCTTGACGGGCGCCAGAACCGCACGGTACGTCGAAGAGAGCCTCCCGGCTCTCTTTTTGCATAGGCGGACCAGGGGCGATCGCCGCCGCGAGAGAGGCGAATGCACGTTAACCGGAGCGGCGCATACACTGGAGTTGCAGCCTAACGGGAGCCGCGGTAACGGACGGGAAAAAATGCCTTGCGAGCTCCCCTGCGAAAAGCTTGAAATCCCTTACGGGCTATAGTGAAAGTCATCCTTCCTCCCTGCGAAAAAAAACTATTGCATTTACCCAGATTAGATGTTATTTTTAGATTCGTTGACAACTCAATACATTAGGAACCAGGATTCACTCAAGGAATGCGGTGAGAGCAAATTCCCTCCAAGTGAATGACGTAGGTCCTAGCGGATGAAATCAGTTTCACAATTTTATTCCTAGGAAGGGGGAACCGAAAGATGGAATATTCGACTTTCGGACGGCACGTTGCGGTTGACACATGGGGAGGCAACCTCGATTTACTGAACAGCGCGGAACTTCTCCAATCGCACATGGTGGAAGCGGCGGAAGCTTGCGGCGCGACCGTACTCTCGGTTCAAGCGAAGCAGTTCGAGCCTCAAGGCGCAACTGTATTGGTCATGCTCTCGGAGAGCCACATTTCCATTCACACGTATCCTGAGAAAGGCTTTGCCGCGATCGATTGTTATACATGCGGCGAAACCGTGGATCCGCAGCTCGCAATCGATTATCTCGTCAGCGTTCTGAAGCCGGCGAAGACGTACGCCAAGAAGCTGATTCGGGGACTCGGCGAACTTCAGGTCGAGGAGCCGGCCATCCAGCAGGCGGAACTCGTAAAATAAGCCTTCAAGCCATGGGCGGCCCGCTCGTGGCTTTTTCTTTTCCGTCGCATACGACGGGGCCGTTTCGACGACAATAGGAAAGGTTGTACCAAAAGTCCGATTTTGTTCGCGGAGCGGTTCGGGAAGCGAATTTCGACATGGAACCTTGAATTCAGAGGTTTTCATAAAGTTTTCATATTTGACGGGTGAGCGCCTCTGCAACTATGCTATAATAATCGTTGATATTACAGGCCAGTCCACTTTATCTTAAAATAAAAGTTCAAAAAGTTCGGTTTTCAGCACCGAGAAGGTTGGATGAAGCTAGGGAATGAGGAACGGAGTGTAGGAGAGCCTACATGAGTACCGGAAAGACCGGCTGAATTCAAGATTCGATGTCGAGTCTGCTTCCTGTGATGCTTCGTGATCAAAAGCGGACTTTTTGAACAACCTCTACAGAGAAAGCCGGGTGAATGCCATGCATCTGATCGTCGTCGGATTGAATTATCGTACCGCTCCCGTGGAAATCCGCGAGAGGTTCGCGTTGTCCGATCGGGAGATGCCGCTTGCCCTGCAAGCTCTTCGGCAGACGACCAGCATTCTCGAAGGAGTTATCGTGGCGACCTGCAACCGGACGGAAATCTATGCGGTCGTAGACCGATTGCAGCTGTGCGGACATTATATCCGTTCGTTCATGGAGCAATGGTTCAGCATCCCGAGACAGCAATTCAACAGCCATCTGTATATGTACGAGGACGATCGCGCGGTCGAGCATCTGTTCCGCGTCGCGAGCGGACTCGATTCGATGATTATCGGCGAAACCCAGATTCTGGGCCAGGTTCGCGACGCTTTCCTGCTGGCGCAAGAGGAGCGCGCTACAGGGACGCTGTTTAACCGTCTGTTCAAACAAGCGGTCACGCTCGCCAAGCGGGCCCATTCCAGCACCTCCATCGGGGAAAATGCGGTATCCGTCAGCTATGCGGCGGTAGAGCTGGGCAAGCGCATTTTCGGACGGTTCGACGATAAGAAGGTTATGATCGTCGGAGCGGGCAAGATGAGCGAGTTGACCGCTCAGCATCTGCACGCCAACGGCGCGAAGGAAGTATTCGTCGTTAACCGCACGGTGGAGAAAGCCCGCGAGCTGGCGGGCAAATTCCAAGGCGCGGCGATGGAGCTGGAACGCGCGATCGAACGGCTTGCCGATATGGATATCGTCATCAGCAGCACGGGCGCCGACCAGTTCGTCCTCACCCGCAAGCACGTGGAGGCGGCTATGGCCTCTCGCAAGAAGAGGCCGCTGTTCCTGATCGACATCGCGGTACCCAGAGATATCGAACCGGCCAGCGGAGATCTGCCGAACGTATTTCTGTACGATATCGACGATCTGGAAGGGATCGTGGAGACGAACTTGGCGAAGAGACGTCAAGAGGCCGAGATCATCGAAGAGATGATCGAGCTGGAGAGCGAGGCGTACCGCCAGTGGTACGCAACGCTTGGAGTCAGCCCTCTGATCCGCGCGCTGCAGGAGAAAGCCGCCGCTATTCACGACAGCACCTTGGACAGCTTGGTCCGCAAGCTTCCGGAGCTGGACGAACGGCAGTTGAAAGTCATTCGCAAGCTTACGAAGAGCATTGTCAATCAGGTCATTCACGATCCGATATTGCGCATTAAAGAGCTGGCCGCGGAGAAACGCAGCGACGAAGCGATGAAGCTGTTCATGCAGCTGTTCGCGCTCGAAGAGGAAGTAGCCCGGCTGAAAGCGGAAGAGAAGGCCGAGGAGAAATCCCGCAAGACGAGCTCCGCGCCCGTACTGGACGTCGACAAGCTGCTGACGCAGCTGGCGGGAGCGCTGCAATAAACGCAAGCGGAGGCTGGAGGCGCTGCCCTCATGATCACGCAGGATTGGTTAACCGATGCCGTACTCTATATTTACGCCCTGAGTCTGCTTTTTTACGTCTCCGATGCCGCATCCGGCAACCCGAAGGCGAAAAAGGTAGGAACAGGGCTGCTTGTTTTTGTGTGGATTCTGCAAGGGGCGTTCCTGCTCGGTTTCCTGATCGAGAGATTTTCCGTTCCGCAGCTGACGACTAAAGATTATTTGTTTTTCGTATCGTGGATGCTCGTGTCGGTCTCCTTTATTCTCAATCGTCTGCTGCGGGCGGAATTGCTGGTGCTGCTCGTGAACGTCGCCGGCTTCGCGGTGCTGGCGCTTAACCTGATCCAGCGCCCTAAGCATACCGCGGCCCTGGAGCCGTGGGAGGTGGCGAGAAGGCTGCTGATCATGCACGTCAGCCTGATCACGCTGTCGTTCGCGCTGCTCACGATCGCGGCGCTGCTGGGAGCGATGTACCTGTTCCTTCACCGAAAGCTGAAGGCCAAGAAGTGGACGCACGTCATGAGCAAAATGCCGAGCCTGGAGTCGATAGACCGCTACGCGTTCCGGCTCGGGGCGATCGGCGTTCCGCTGCTGCTGCTGTCCCTGTCCACGGGAACGGCCGCGCTCATTATCGACCACGATCCGGGCAAGCTGTTCGACGGCCGGGTGGTGCTGTCTTTTATGGCCGGACTGGCGTATATCTTCTATCTGATACGGAAAATCAGGTCCAGGGACGACGGGACCAAGCTGGCCATCTGGAATCTGCTCGGTTACGCCTTGCTTGTCGTCGGATTTTTCGTCGGCTCGGCGTCTTCGTTCCATCAAATCGTCTGAGCCGGAACTGGGAAGAGCATAAGAATGGGGGAGGGGATGCCGATGGCGGGCTGGTATCCTGTGCTGCTCAGGCTCGACGGGCGCAAATGCGTCGTGTTCGGAGGCGGAGCGGTCGCGCAGCGTAAAGCGGGGGGACTGCTGGAGGCGAACGCGGACGTCCATATCGTAAGTCCGAAGGTTACGCCGGCGCTGCTCGAATGGTCACAAGTCGGCACGCTTCGCTGGACGGCGAAGGAGGCAGAGGAGCGCGACATGGACGGGGCGATTCTCGTCTTCGCCGCGACGGACCGCCCCGATCTGAATCGCCGGCTGGCCGAGGCGGCGGCCGAGCGGGGAATCCCCGCGAACGTGGCGGACGACGGGGAGAGCGGCGACTTCATCGTGCCGGCCGTGCTGCGCAGAGGCGATCTCATCCTGACGGCGAGCGCTTCCGGAGCCGGACCTGCGCTGCCGGTTCGCATTATCGGAGAGCTTGCCGAAAGATACGGGCAGAACTACAATGAGAACGTCGAGGATTTGAGAACGATTCGCCGCATCGTCAAGGCGCATGTCGCCGATCCGTCGGAACGCCGGGCTCTGCTCGGCGCGGCCGTCACGGGCGAAGCGCTCGCCGAGTGGCGGGCGGCTTCCTGGCTGGACGATGAGGATAAGCTTATCGCGCGGCTGCGGCAACTCGCGAAACGAACGGAAGGGACAGATACTTAATGCGGAACATCATCGTCGGATCCAGGCAGAGCGCTCTAGCGCTGACGCAGACGAACCAAACGATTCAATTGCTCAAGGAACTGTGCGAAAAGGATAACCTGCCGGTTACGTTCGAAGTCAAACCGATCGTCACGAGAGGCGACCGGATTTTGGACGTTACGTTGTCCAAGGTAGGCGGCAAAGGGCTGTTCGTGAAAGAAATCGAAGAAGCGCTGCTGAACGGGCAGATCGACATGGCGATCCACAGCATGAAGGACATGCCGTTCGAGCTGCCGGAAGGTCTGGTCATCGGCGCGATCCCCCGCCGCGAAGATCCGCGGGACTGCATCGTAAGCAGAGGGGGCAAGTCGCTCGCCGAGCTTCCTCAAGGAGCGCGGATCGGGACGAGCAGTCTCCGCCGTTCGGCGCAGCTGCAGGCGTATCGGCCGGACTTTAAGATCGAATCGATTCGCGGCAATATCGATACCCGGCTTCGCAAGCTGGAAGAGGAGGGCTTCGACGCCATTTTGCTTGCGGCCGCGGGGCTGCACCGGATGGGCTGGAAAGATCGGATTACCGAGTACTTGTCCCCCGAAATCTGTCTTCCTGCCGTCGGGCAAGGAGCGCTGGCGATCGAGTGCAGAGGCGGAGACGGCGAACTGCTGGATTTGCTGGGCCGCTTGAACGATCAAGCGACCGCACGGGCCGTCGAGGCCGAGCGGCGGTTGCTCGGATTGCTCAACGGGGGCTGCCAGGTGCCTATCGGGGCTTACGCCCGCCTGGAGACGGACAATGCGGACGGCGATCTGTCGCTGGAAGGGCTGGTCGCTTCGCCGGACGGAAGACGGCTGCTTCGGGAATCCGCTTCGGGCCCCGATCCGCTTCAAGTCGGCTCTCATGCGGCGGAAGCGCTGTTGAGCCGGGGTGCGGGCAGTTTATTGGCGGAAGCGAGGGAATAGACGCGGATGGAAAAAGGAAAAGTGTACTTGGTAGGGGCCGGCCCCGGAGATCCGAAGTTGATCACCGTCCGAGGTCTGGAGGCGCTGAAGCGCGCCGACGTCGTCGTTTTCGACCGGTTGGCGGGTCCTCATCTAATCAATCATGCGAGGTCCGACGCGGAGAGAATTTACGTCGGCAAGCTGCCGGACCGCCATACGATGAAGCAGGAGGAGATCAATCGGCTGTTGGTTGACTTGGCGCTGCAGGGGAAAACGGTCGTCCGGCTGAAGGGCGGGGATCCGACCGTATTCGGGCGCGTCGGCGAAGAAGCCGAGCTGCTCAGGCGAAACGGCATTATCTATGAGATCATACCGGGCATTACTTCGGCCATCGCGGTTCCGGCGTACGCGGGCATTCCCGTTACCCATCGCGATCTCGCCTCTTCCTTTTCCGTCATTACGGGCCATGAGAGCCCGGACAAGCTCGACCATTCGATCTACTGGGATAAAGTGACGAACGCGACGGGAACGCTCGTCTTCCTGATGGGCGTCGCCAAGATCGGATACATCAGCGAACAATTGATCCGGCACGGCAGACCGCGGGAGACGCCGGTAGCGCTCGTGCGATGGGGAACAAGGGCGGAACAGCGCACGGTCGTCGGAACGCTCGGGGACATCGAGGAGAAGGCGAAGGCGGCGAACTTGCAGCCTCCCGCCGTCATCGTCGTCGGCGAGGTGGTCAAGCAGCGCGAGACGCTGGCTTGGGTGGAGAGCAAGCCTTTGTTCGGCCGGCGCGTTCTCGTCACGCGGGCGCGTTCCCAAGCGAGCGAGCTGGTGGCGAGAATCGACGAATTGGGCGGGGAAGCGTACGAATTTCCCGTCATCGAGACGAAGCTGCCGGAGGGCAAGGAAGCCGAGGAATCAATCGGGAACGCGCTCGGTCGCGCGGAGGAATACGATTGGGTGATGCTGACGAGCGTGAACGGCGTCGATTATTTCTTCCGCTGGCTCGACCGGTTCGGCGTCGACGTGCGCCGGTTTCACCGGGCCAAGTTCGCGGCGGTAGGCCCGAAGACGGCCGATGCGCTGGCGCTGCGTGGCATCCGGGCCGATGTGCTCCCCGAGAGCTTTCGCGCCGAGGGATTGCTGGACAGATTGGCCGATCAGGTCGCGGAAGGGCAGATCGCGCTCTTGCCGCGGGGAGACCTGGCGCGGAAGATTTTGCCGGAGGAGCTTAGGGCGAAGGGCGTTCGGACGGTCGAGATCGACGTCTATGACACGGAGCTGTCCGTTCCCCGGGACATCTGGCTGCCGGAGATGCTGGAGAACGGCGAGATCCACACCGTCACGTTCACGAGCTCTTCGACCGTAGTTAATCTGCTCGAGGCGCTTCGCCGCTTGGGCATCGAAGATCCGCGGAAGTCGCTCGCGAGGAGCGAGATCGCCTGCATAGGTCCGGTCACGGCCAAGACGGCCGAAGAGCACGGTCTGAAGGTGTCGATTATGCCGGACGACTATACGATAGAAGGTTTGGTTCAGGCGCTCGTAGAGCGCGGCAGGAAGGGAGATTGAGCTGTTATGGCCTATCCGATTGTTCGAAATCGCAGATTGAGAAATTCGGCCGGACTGCGCAGTCTCGTCAGGGAGACGAGCCTGGAGGCTAACGATTTCATTATGCCGATCTTCATCACGGAAGGAGAAGGCGTGCAGGAGGAGATCTCCTCGATGCCGGGCGTCTATCACTGGTCGCTCGATACGATGGAGCGGGAGCTGGCCGACATCGTCGACTCGGGAGTCCGGTCGGTTATGGTGTTCGGCGTGCCCGCTCACAAGGACGCGCAGGGGACGACCGCTTACGACGATAACGGCATTACTCAGAGAGCGATTCGCAAAATGAAGGCACTGTATCCGGAACTCGTCGTCGCCGCGGACAATTGCCTGTGCCAATACACGGATCACGGGCATTGCGGCGTCGTTCACGAGACGGAATGCGGCGCGGAGATCGACAACGACGAATCGCTGGAGCTGCTGGCGCGTACGGCGGTATCCCAGGCGCGCGCGGGCGCGGACATTATCGCGCCGTCCAACATGATGGACGGCTTCGTCTGGGCGATCCGCAGGGCGCTGGACGAAGCCGGATACGAGAACGTTCCGATCATGTCGTATTCGGTGAAGTACTCGTCCGCCTTCTACGGTCCGTTCCGCGAAGCCGCGCACTCCGCGCCGCAGTTCGGGGACCGCAAGACGTATCAGATGGACCCGGCGAACTCCCGCGAGGCGCTGCGCGAAGCGCAAAGCGACGTCGACGAGGGAGCGGATTTCCTGATGGTCAAGCCGGCGCTTGCCTATTTGGATATCATCCGGATGCTCAGGGACAGATTCGCGCTCCCGATCGTGGCTTACAACGTAAGCGCGGAATATTCGATGGTCAAGGCAGCGGCAAAGCAAGGCTGGATCGACGAGAAAGCGATCGTGCTGGAGACGTTGATGGGCATGAAGCGCGCGGGCGCGGATCTCATCATTACGTATCACGCCAAGGATGCCGCGCGCTGGCTGCGGAGAAATTAAGACGGCTTGGACCTTTTCCAATTCTGATAGTAGGACGTGACGAATATGAGCGAAAAAGAGCGAATTCGCGTCGATTCCCGCTCCAAGGCGGAGTTCGAACGCGCGAAGCGCTTCATTCCGGGCGGGGTGAACAGTCCGGTGCGCGCCTTCAAATCGGTGGGGCTGACCCCGCTTGTCATCGATAAGGGCGCAGGAAGCCGGATTACCGACATCGACGGGCAGACGTATATCGATTACGTGCTGAGCTGGGGGCCGCTGATCGCGGGCCACGCGCATCCGGAAGTCGTCGAAGCGATCAAGCGCACCGCGGAGAAAGGAACGAGCTTCGGCGCGCCGACCGAACTGGAGACGCTGATGGCCGAGCTCGTCTGCGAGCGGGTGCCGTCCGTCGAAGTCGTGCGCATGGTCAACTCCGGTACGGAGGCGACGATGAGCGCTCTGCGGCTGGCGCGCGGCTATACGAAGAGAAGCAAGATCTTGAAGTTCGAAGGCTCGTATCACGGACACGCGGACAGCCTTCTGATCAAGGCGGGGTCCGGCGTAGCGACTCTGGGACTTCCCGACAGCCCGGGCGTGCCGGAGAGCGTGGCTTCCCATACATTGACCGTTCCTTACAACGATATTGAGTCCGTAAAGCTCGCCTTCGAACGATACGGCGAAGATATCGCGGCGGTTATCGTGGAGCCGATCGCGGGCAATATGGGCGTCGTTCCTCCGCTGCCGGGCTTCCTGGCGGGCCTGCGGGAAGTGACCGAACGCTATGGCAGCCTGCTTATTTTCGACGAGGTGATGACTGGCTTCCGGGTGCATCTCAACTGCGCGCAAGGGCTGTACGGAGTGACTCCGGATTTGACCTGCCTGGGCAAAGTCATCGGCGGCGGCCTTCCGGTCGGCGCGTACGGCGGCAAGCGGGAGATCATGGAGCGCATGGCTCCGGTCGGCCCGATCTACCAGGCGGGGACGCTGTCCGGCAATCCTCTGGCGATGGCGGCCGGCTACACGACGCTGAAGTTAATGACAGAGGAAGCGTACCAGCTTCTGGAGCGGCTGTCCGGCCGTCTGCAGGTCGGTCTTGAGCGCAATGCCGAACAGTTCGGGGTTCCGATGACAATCAACCGCGTCGGGTCCATGGTGTGCCCGTTTTTTACGGACAAGCACGTCATCAATTACGACATCGCGAAGACGTCGAATACGGAGCGGTTCCGCACCGTGTTCCGCAGGCTTCTGGACAACGGAGTCAATATCGCTCCTTCTCCTTTCGAAGGCTGGTTCGTCTCCACGGCGCATTCCGAAAGCGACATCGATCTGACGATCGAAGCGCATCGGGCCGCGCTGTCCAACCTTTGATCGCAACTCGATAGATGCGGCTGCAACCTCTGCCCGGACGGCAGAGGTTGTTTGCATTTTCAGTCATGCCCGCCCATCCCCGGCATATAGATAATTAATGAATTGCATAGGTACCGGTCGTATCGGCCGGACGCTAATGCCGAAAGGAGGACTTCGTCGTGACGGACCAGTTGAACGGGTTGCGATTCGACATTTACGAGCGCGTGCATCTGCCTGACGATGTAGCCGCAATCGAAGAGCTGGAAGAAATCGAATTGGTACCTCATATGCAAGCTTTGCCTCAAGACGACCAAGTGCTGTTAAGGGGGCATTTGCTGTTGTCGGGGGTTTACCGGTCTCAGGGCAGCGCGGGCTTGTCCCAGCTTGAGCACTGGATTCCCGTGGAGATCGCCTTGCCGCTTAACCGGATTCAAAGCGTGGAGGAACTGGCGGTGGAGATCGACAACTTCGACGTGGATCTGCTGACGACCCGCTCCCTCAACGTAACGGGCGTGCTCGCGCTGCGGGGACTGCAAATTCAATCCGTCCAGAGCCCGATCTGGCGGAACGACAGCTTCACGGTCGTGCATCAGGCGCAGCCGGAGGACGCTCAGGACGATTCGCAGCTAGAAACGGCGGCGGAGGAAGCTTCGTTCGACTCCGGGATCGCCAGAGAGGCCGAAGCCGCCGAAGAAGTCCCGCTTCTGGGCGGAGAGCTGGTCGAACAGGAACGCGTCGACGAGTGGGGCTTGCAGCAGGAGACGGACGCGGCGCTTGCTTACGAGGCGTCCAAGGAAGCCAAGGAAGCCAAAGAAAGCAGCTGGCTGTCGATGTTCCAGCATCTGGAGGAATCGAGAAGCGATCAGGCCCAAGCCGCGCAGGAGAAAATAGCCGAGGAAGCGCAGGAAGCCGCAGAGCCCGTTCTGTGGGGCGATCTGTCGAAGGAGAGACCGGCAACGGAGCAGCAGGCGGATGCCGACGCCGAGGCTCCGGCGGAGGTTAAGGGCGAAGCCGAGGCGTTCCAGGAGGCCGAGCCCCAGCTTCCGGCGGCCGAAGAGAAGCCGGATGTCCGCGTTGCCTTGGGGGGCAAGCCTTTGGATTCGGTGGCGTCGTCGTCCCAGTCGTCGGGGGTCGGCCTGCTCTCCCAGCTCGGAGAGAAGGGCGCGAAGCGGGAAGCGCTGCTTCGCACCCAGGAGGCGGAACAGGCGGAGCTGGAGGCGCAGGCGGCGAACGCGGCCGCGCAGAACGCCAGCACGGGCGACGAAATCGAGTGGACGCGGCTGTTCCTCAACAGCGGCTCGGAGGCGCAATCGTTCCGCAAGGTCAGAATGTGCATCGTCCAGCGCGAAGAGACGCTCGAAGCGATCGCCAGCCGTTACAACCTTCAGACGCGCGAGCTTCAGCTCTACAACCGCCTGCAGGAGCCTTACTTATCGGAAGGTCAGGTGCTGTACATTCCGTAAGATGAGCGTGCGATCGGAAGCTGTTCCATAAGTAAACACAGCCGTATCGAACGATTATCGATGGTTGGATGTATGGGTGCCAGGTGCATCTATCTCCTTCCGAGTGCTTGGTCCCCCGCAAAGTGACGTGAAGCCTCCATGCTTACTCCGATTACTTTGCGGGGGCCTCAAGAGCGTGATCCTGAAATTTTGACTGGATAGACCGGTAACAGGGTCATTTCAGGACCGTATGAGGCAGTCTCCAGGAGATAGATGCTTTCTTTTTTGCCGATATCCCGTCCACTCCGTTTTTCTGCGCCACAATCTGAATCTGCACGTAGTTCCTTTTCCCTCCTTTTACCGGTATTCCGTCCAATCCGTTTTTCTGCGCCACAATCTGAATCTGCATGTAGTTCCTTTTCCCTCCTTTTGCTGGTATCCCGTCCACTCCGTTTTTCTGCGCCACAATCTGAATCTGCACGTAGTTCCTTTTCCCTCCTTTTGCCGGTATCCCGTCCAATCAGGTTGATCGTACGCTTCCTGCGGATCGGCCATGGCTATCCTCCATTTGTCTTTATCCCGACAGCTTGGGAGTCTGGTTATTTAGCGATAAGCGATCCCGTTTAGTCAGTTGATCATCCTCACGGCTGTGAATCAGCGTTCAGCAGCTTCTAAGGTGTCCCATTGACTTAGTTTGAGACCCGATTTTGAAAAAGAACAGGATCATGGAGTGTGGGAGATTGGCTGCGTTTCGTTCGAAAAGGAGCGGATCACCGGCAAAGGGGTGAAAAAGCGGTAGGACAGGTATGGCGTGAACTGAACGGAAGGGATAGCGGCAAAAAGGATGAAAAAGAGGCGTATTGCCGGGGAGAACTGACGGAAGGGGATATCGATAAAAGGAGTGGAAAGTGGAGCGGAAAGCGAGCCTGCCGAATTGACGCAATAGACTTGTTGAATCCCTGGCGAATAATCGCAGCGGCGTTAGCCCTGCCCCTCCGAAGCGCCTGTATTGACTCTCTAACGGGGGGGAGGTAAAATAAGTTACAATAACGAGGATAGGGAAGAGTAGTCAGATCGTCCGTCAGAGAGCGGGACCGCTGCCATGCAGCGCTGAGAGGTTCCGCGGGAAACGAGCTGCTGCGAGTCGCCCTGGAGTTTCCCGGTTCGAAATTCGGCGCGTTAGCCGGAGGCGAGTAGAACGGGACGGTCGCAACCGTTACTTTGCGTCGAGTGCCGTTACGGTCCGTTTGTCCGGTCCGTACGGAACGAAGGTGGTACCACGGAAGTTGACCTTTCGTCCTTTGCGACGGGAGGTTTTTGTATTTTTTGGCGGCTCGTCGAGGCTGTTGAGATGCTAAGCCGAGGCCGGACCGCAAGCAAACCGCTAATCGATGTTTCTATGGAGGTAGTGCCACACATGTCCGAATCCACGAAAAGCCCGAACGTCGAATTGCCGACGACCTACGACCCGACGAGCGCAGAGCGCAAATGGTACGACCATTGGCTGAAGAGCGGGTATTTTCAAGCCGGACGTCGCCCCGACGCGCCCAAATACACGATAGTCATCCCGCCGCCGAACGTCACCGGCATGCTGCATATCGGGCATGCGCTCGATTTTACGCTGCAGGATATCTTGATTCGCTTTAAGCGGATGCAGGGCTTCGACGCCTTGTGGCTGCCGGGCACCGACCATGCCGGCATCGCAACCCAGACGAAGGTGGAGCAGAAGCTCCGCGAAGAAGGCAAGAGCCGCTACGACCTGGGACGAGAGGCGTTCCTCGAGAAGGTATGGGAGTGGAAAGAACTCTACGCGGGAACGATCCGCGACCAATGGTCGAAAATGGGACTTAGCCTCGATTACTCCCGCGAGCGGTTCACGCTGGACGAAGGCCTGTCGAAGGCCGTGCGCGAAGTGTTCGTGCGACTGTACGACAAAGGTTTGATCTACCGCGGCAAGAGGATCATCAACTGGGATCCGGCGGCGCGCACCGCGCTGTCCGACATCGAGGTCGAATATAAGGAAGTGAACGGGCATCTGTATCACCTCCGTTATCCGCTCTCCGACGGAAGCGGATCGATCACGGTCGCCACGACGCGTCCGGAGACGATGCTCGGGGATACCGCCGTCGCCGTTCATCCGGAAGACGAGCGCTATAAGCACCTGATCGGCCGCACGATTTTGCTGCCGATCGTGAATCGCGAAATTCCGATTATCGGAGACGAATACGTCGACAAGGAGTTCGGCAGCGGCGCGGTCAAGATTACGCCGGCGCACGATCCGAACGACTTCGAGGTCGGCTCAAGGCACGACTTGCCGCAAATTACGGTCATGGACGAAGGCGGCAAGATGAACGAGTTCGCCGGTCCGTATGAAGGCATGGACCGCGCCGAATGCCGCAAGGCGATCGTCAAGGACCTGCAGGAGCAGGGCGTCTGCATCAACATCGAGGACCACGTGCACCAAGTCGGCCACAGCGAGCGCTCCGGCGCTGTCGTCGAGCCGTATTTGTCGACGCAATGGTTCGTCAGCATGAAGCCGCTGGCCGAGAAAGCGATCGCCTCTCAGAAGTCGGGTGAGGGCGTCAACTTCGTGCCTGACAGGTTTGAGAAAATCTACCTGCACTGGATCGAGAACGTGCGCGACTGGTGCATTTCTCGCCAGCTTTGGTGGGGCCACCGTATTCCGGCTTGGTACCACGAGACGACC
>NZ_JBEPYQ010000045.1:0-49658 GCF_041641335.1 Cohnella sp.
ATCTGTTGAAAAACGGGCAGTAACGCTGAACGGCAGCTTGAGCCTGTCGTATCGGACTTCGCGGTAACCGGAGGTAGTTGACATGGGGAAAAGGAAAAAAATGACTGTCGCTTTGGCGTTGCTGATATGCCTGATGCTGCTGACGCCGGCGGGGGCCTCGGCAGAAAGCATGCCGAAGGTGGAGCTGACGGCCGACAGCGGATCCGCGGGGACTAAAATAGCAGCCGGAGGTCGGGTCAACGTGCGCATCGAAGTCAAATCCGTCGATGACCTGTTTGGCGTGGAGTTGAAGCTGGAGTACGATTCATCCAAGCTTCGGCTGGCTTCCAACGGAGATATCGTTCCGGGCGGCGGCTTTCATGCTTGGGTGAAAGACATTGACAACGGCGCTGGCCAGGCTACGCTGGCCATGACGCGGCAAACGCTGCCGCCCGCGCACAGCGAAAGCTTGACGATTGCCACGGCAAGCTTTACCGCGATGACCGCCGGTCAGGCCGCCATTGCGCTAAGCGACGTCAAACTGGTCAATTCCGTGCCTCGAAGGATAACGGCGGGTACCGGTGAAGACCTGCGCATTGTTATCGATCCGCAAGGCGGAGTACCTGGCGGAGGCGACGTTCCAGGAGGCTATGGCGGAGGCGGCACTGCCGGATTCGAGGACGATCCGCTTCGGACGTTCGATCTGACGGGGAAGGGGCCGAACGAAATCAGACAATGGGGCGTTAACCTGATTCGGTCCATATCGGCTTCGCAATTTGCAAGAGACAAAGAACGGCTGTACCTGGCATTGACGAACGCTATTCGGCATCTGTCATCGGTTGCCTATGAGACAACGGCCGTTGGGAGCGGCGACGCGGCGGCCGTTCGGCTGAAGCCGATTGCGATGGCGGAGCGGATGGCCGCGCTGAACGCCGCAATAAACTCTTACAATGAGGAGTTGGCGCGCAGAGGATGGTCTAAGTTGCAGGTTGATGCAGGGGGAACGATGCTCCTGACCTTCGGTCGGCCGGCATCGACGCTGCATCGGCTGCAGCTGGAGCTTTCGGCGGCCGACCTCGCTCGGCTTGTCGAGACCGGCAAGGCGCTTCATCTCGAATTGCCGCAGCTGTCGCTGCGGCTTCCGCCAGGCGCCGTGCCGCTTGCTTCGTACCTTGCCGACCTCGATCGAACGTCCTATACGCTAACTGCGGTCAAGCTGGACCGGCAGCAAGCAGAGGCGAGGTTAGCGGCAGATGCCGGCTACAAGGAAACGGGCGTAATGTACAGCTTCTCGCTTGAAGCGGCCGTTCGGAGCGCCGCCGCCAGCCTTCCCCGCATCGAACGCATTCTTCGCCCCGATGTTTCCATATCGATTGCGTTTAAATGGCCGGCGGAAGCGGTCAAGGCATCGGAAGCCCATAAGCTGGGTGTATATCGATACGACGAAGAGGAGGACAAATGGACCTACGCCGGAGGTTACGTGCGCGGAGACGAGATCCATTTTAGGCTGAAGCAGTTCGGCAACTATGCGGTTATGTCGTACGGCAAGCCTTTTGAAGACGTCGGAACAGGGCATTGGGCGGCCAAAGATATCGAACTGCTGACGGCGCGGCAAATTGTAACCGGCATGGACGACCGGCGTTTTGCCCCGGAGCTTTCCGTTACCCGGGCTCAATTTGCCGCCATGCTGGTCAGGGCGCTTGGCATCGAGCATGCTCCCGGAGGCGTGCCGAGCGGATTCCGAGACGTGCCGGAGCAAGCTTGGCAAGCCGAAGCGATTCGGGCCGCTACGGATGCGGGACTGGTTCAAGGCGTCGGCGGAGGACGGTTTGAACCGGATGGAATCGTGACCAGGCAACAGATGGTCGTAATGCTGCTTCGGGCTTATCGCTATATGCATAAGGAAGTCGAGCCGATGAACGGATCTGCAATTGCTTCGGCCTACAAGGACGTCTCCTCCATCAGCGTATGGGCACGACAGGCAGTCGACGAAGCAAGCCGTCTCGGACTTCTGCAAGGCATGCCGGACGGAACGTTCGCGCCGGTTGAGGCTGTGAAACGAGCTCAGGCCGCCGTCGTTGTCGGACGATTGCTCCGAATGTCCGAAGCGGACTAAGCATGCACGTGAAAGAGGTGCTGATCAACCCTCATCACCGCGAGGCGCCGTTCTCCGGTATCCCGGAGAAACCGAAGGAGGCTGGACCTGAGGCTGGTTTTCCATTAACATAACGATCAATACGATCCGAGCGCTTACGGGAGGCACCGAAGATGACGCGATGGTTGCGAAGATTAACGCCGGGCACGTTCAAGAACCGGATCCTGCTGGCCGTGCTCCTGTTCGTGCTGGCGCCGATCGCCCTGCTGGTCGCCTCCAACTTCAAGGACACGGAACGGCTGTTGCAGGAGAACGCGTCGGCCAAAAACATGGAACAGCTCCAAGGCATCCAGACCGGCCTCGTCGATCTGATGAGCCTCGTCATGAAGACGGGGATGATGCTGGAGCAGGACACGTATTTGCGATCGGTGATGAAAAATCCGGAGCAGTTGGACACGATCAACCGAAAAAAAGCGGTCGAGAACAAGTTCGCCGCAATCGAAAACAGCTTTTTCCTGACGGGGGCAACCGTGTACTATACGCTGGTTGATTTTCATGGCAACGTTTACACGTCGTTTCTGCCCAAAGACGCGCTGAATTACGAGGCGATCCGATCCGAGCCTTGGGTCGAGGAGCTACAGCGAAAAGGCGGGGACAGATACGTGTGGAATCCCGCCGATACGAACTATGTCATCCGCGAGTGGTCGACGAGCCGCCGGATGCTGAGCCTGTACCAGGTTCTGCGTGACGACAATCTGAAGACTTACGCCTACGGGCGCTTCAGCATCGATTACGAGGGATGGTTCGGCCGCGCGACCAAGGGTCGCCAGGAGGAAGGCGCCTATTTCCTGCTCGATTCCTCCGGCAAGACGATGGTGCGGTCGCTGAAGGACGAAGAGATCAACGGTGCGATTCTCTCGCGCATTTTAGCCTCCCCGGAGGAGCTGTCTTCCTCCTCCCTGACCGACGACAAGACGAAGACGCTCTATACGTACAGCAGAATCCAGGAGATCGACGGGTACCTGGTGAAGAAGGTGCCGCTATCCCAGCTGTTCAGGGAAGTGGACAAGCAGAGACAGCGCTTCTTCGCCGGCTTCGGCGCGATTCTGCTCTTGCTCGTGATGCTGACCTATCTGATCTCGTCCACGATCACCGTTCCTTTGAAGCTGTTCCAGCGGAAGATGGAGGGGATCGTCAAGTCGAACCTGAAGGTGAAGCTGCCGGAGAACGGAAGGGGAGAAGTGCTGGCGCTGACCCGCAGCTTCAATTCGATGATTGACAATATCAACGAGCTGCTGGAGCGGCTTAAGCTGGAGGAGCGGCAGAAGCAGATCGTGAAGTTCCAGGTGCTGCTGGCGCAGATGAATCCCCATTTTCTGCTGAATACGCTGAACACGATCAAGAGCATCGCTTTGGACAAGGACGATGACGATATTTACGACATTTGCGTAGCTTTGGGGAAAATATTGGAGACGACGCTGAACACGGAGGTCGATCTCATTCTGCTGAAGGACGAGATCGTGCTGATCGACTCGTATATGAGCATTCAGCGGGCGCGGTTCGGCCATGGCATAACGGTGAGTTACGAGGTGGACGACGAGCTGCGTTATGCGCTCATTCCGAAATTTTGCCTGCAGCCGCTCATGGAAAATGCCTTGCTGCACGGATTCGGACAGTCGCCGGAGAGCGGCCGGATTACGGTGAGGGCTTCGACCCGCCATTCGCAGCTGGTCCTGGAAGTCGTCGACGACGGGATCGGACTGGAGGCCGCTGCCAAGAAGAGAACGGAACGCAAGCGCAAGAGCGTCGGCGTGCGCAACATTCGGGAAACGCTTGAGCTGATGTTCAAAAATCAGAGCGCGGGGCTGACGCTGGAGCCGCTGGAACAAGGGACGCGAGCCATGCTGAACATGCCCTTGCTTCTGGCGAAGCCGTACGCGAAAGAGGAGGAGATCGGCCATGTGGAGGACGTTGATCGTCGAGGATGAGCAGCCCGCGCGGGCCAGCATACGCAAGCTGTTCGCCAAAGCCGGGCTGCCGATGGAGATCGTCGGAGAAGCCGGCGACGGCAAGGAAGCGCTGGACCTGATCCGCGAGCTGCGCCCGGACGTCGTGATGACCGATATTATCATGCCGGTTATGGACGGGGTGAAGCTGCTTAAGGCGGCTCGGGAAGAAGGCTTCGACTGCCGCTTCGTCATGCTGACCGCGATGAGCGAGTTCGAATACGCCAGGCAGGCGCTCGAGCACGGGGCCTCGGGTTATCTGCTTAAGCTGTCCCTGGACGTGCGGGAGCTGAAGCAGGCGATGGACAAAGTCGTGCGGGAGCTGGAGCAGCGCGAGAAGCTGCGCAAAGTCGACAAGTGGTTTCCGGGGACCGGACAGACGGGGCCGACGGACCATCCCGAGCTGAACCGGATTATCGCCTACATCGAGGAGCGCTACGCGGAGGAAATCACGCTGAAGGGGCTGGCAGAGTTCATTCGGATGGACGCCAGCTACGTCAGCGACTTGTTCAAGAAGAAGACCGGCTCGACGCTGACCCACTACGTCCAGAACCGGCGCATTCAAGCTGCGAAAATGCTGCTCGCGGAGACGGACCGCACGGTCAGCGAGATCGGCCGGCAGGTCGGCTTCGAGAACGACAACTATTTTATCAAGATTTTCAAGCGCTGGTGCGGGACGACGCCAAGCGAGTTCCGCAAGCAACATCCAAAATCCGTTCTATGAATGCCCAAAGCCCGTTCATCCCCCAACGCGCCGAGCGGTGATAAAGTGAAAGACGTAGAGCAAGACAACCTGCATAAGGAGATGTTCAAAAAGTCAACTTTTGATGACGAAGTCAAGCAGGGAGCGGATTCGACATCGAATCTTGAATTCAGCCGGGCTTTCCGGTGCTCACGTAGGTTTTTCCTACGCTTTACGACCGTTCCTCAATCCCTAGGCTTCATCCAACCTTCCCGGATGCATGGGCGAGCAGTTCGCCGTAAGGCGAACGACCAGCCTCGGTCCTGAAAAGTCGACTTTTTGAACACGCACTAAAAGGGGGATATACGAATGAGAAAAAGCAAATGGTGGATGGCGTCGATGAGCGTCGTCTTGACGGCGGGACTGCTGGCTGGCTGCGGAGGCAACGGGGACGCGAAGGAGGGCGGAGCTTCCTCGCCTTCCGGCAGCTCGGAAAGCTCGGGCAATTCGGGAAGCTCGGGAAGCAAGACGAAGCTGACGCTGTGGGGCGCCGTTCCGGCTGAAGCCGGACCGCAAGCGGTCATCGACGCGTGGAACTCGGAAAACCCGGACATCGAGGTGGAGTACCTGCGCTATGTCAACGACGACGGCGGCAATCTGAAGCTGGATACGGCGCTGATGACGGGACAGGACGCCGACTTGTTCATCAGCTACTCGCTGACGCGGCTGCAGAAGCGCGTGGACGCCGGAGTCGCTCTCGATCTGAGCGCGAAGACGGACTACGACATCGACGCGCAGATGGGCCCCGACGCCGCGCTGTGGAAGATCGACGGCAAGTACTACGGCATGCCGACGAAGAAGAACATGTCGTTCATCTGGCTGAACAAGCAGATGCTGGACGATGCCGGTCTGCCGATTCCTCCGCTGGATTGGACGTGGGACGACCTCAAGGCGTACGCCGCCAAGCTGAAGAAGGACAACGTCTACGGCCTGCTCCAGCACGATTCCAGCTATACGGCGACGCTCGACGGCACGATCGCCGGCCTGGGCGACACGAACGCCGAAGGCAAGTCCAATTTTAATAACGAGCTGTGGAAAAGCCATCTTCAGACGCTGCACGACATGATGTTCGTCGATAAGTCGACGCCCGAATACGGCGAACAGCTGACGAGCAAAATGCCGGTCGACACGATGTTCCTGAAGGGCGAAGCGGCGATGCTGAGCGCAGGGGAGTTTATTTTCCGCAACGCGAACAACCTGGCCGAATTCCCGCACGACTTCCAGATCGCGTTCGCCACCGTTCCGCGCGTAACCGCCGATCAGAAGGACTTCAAATACCCGGGCGGACTCGGCGACGCGCTCTCGGTCAACGCCAAGTCGAAAAACCAGGACGCGGCATGGAAATTCGCCAAGTGGTACGCCGACGGAGGCATGCTGCCGATGGCGAGCGGAGGACGCCTGCCTTCCTCCAAGAGCGTATCCAGCGACGAGGCGATCAAGCTGCTGCTCCAAGGCGTGGAGAACATGTACGACGTCGACTCCTTGAACAAGGTCGTGTTCGGCAGCTTCGAATCGTTCCAGCTGAGCATCCCGCAGCAGGTGATCGACGCCCGCAAGGAAGAGTACGAGAAGTACTTCCTGAACAAGCAGGATCTCGATACGACGCTCGCCAACATGGCGAAGCGGCACGAGGAATTCATCAAGTAAATAGCTTGCCCCGCGAAGAGAAGAAGGGACGACGGCTTCCTTCTTCTCTTCGTCGTATCTATAAAGCAATCTAGAAAGGCGGCGATTCCGTGAAACGGCATAGCTGGATGCGCAAGCAGCAATGGGCGGGGTACGCTTTCATTCTGCCGAACATGGTCGGCATTCTGCTCTTCTTCATCATCCCTGCGCTGTTCTCGTTCGGACTGATGTTCACCAACTACCAATTTGCCAACCCGAACGTCTCGTTCACGGGTCTCGACAACCTGAAGCGAATGTTCCAAGACGATCAGTTCTACCGGGCGATCCAGCATACCGCGATTTTTCTGCTCTCCGTCCCGGTTTCTCTTGTCCTCGCGTTCCTGGTCGCGCTGGTGCTGAATCGCAGCGTGTACTTGAAGGGGCTGCTGCGGGGGATGTTTTTCCTCCCGTACATCTCGAGCGGCGTCGCCGTCGCGTTCGTCTGGATGCTGCTGTTCCAGCCTTCGCACGGACCGATCAACGAGGCGCTCAGATGGATCGGCATCGCTTCTCCTCCCGGCTGGTTCGCCGATTCGGATACGGCGATGTACGCCATCGATATCGTTCAAGTGTGGTTCATGCTCGGCTACAACATGATTATCTACTTGGCCGCGCTTCAGGAGGTGTCGGCGGAACAGATGGAAGCGGCGACGATCGACGGCGCGGGCAAGGGCACGATTACGTGGAAGATCGTCTGGCCGCTCGTCAGTCCGACGACGTTCCTGCTGCTCGTGACCGGGCTGATCATGACGATGAAGTCGTTCGCGATCATTCAGGCGATTACGCAGGGAGGCCCGAGCGGGAGCACGACGATTCTGTCGCTCTACGTGTACAAGACGGCGTTCAGCTATTACGAGATGGGCTACGCGTCGACGGTGTCCTGGTTTTTGTTTGCCGTCATCCTGGTCATCACGATCGTGCAATGGATCGGCCAGAAGCGCTGGGTCCACTATTAGAAAGGAGAATTGCGGATGAACCCAACGGCCGGCTTGTCGAAAAGCCGCTTGCTCGTCACCGTCCTGATGCTCGTCGCCGGCGCGTTCATGATCGTTCCTTTCTTGTGGA
The DNA here is from genome assembly GCF_041641335.1 of Cohnella sp. Classification (NCBI taxonomy): domain Bacteria; kingdom Bacillati; phylum Bacillota; class Bacilli; order Caryophanales; family Paenibacillaceae; genus Cohnella; species Cohnella sp. The sequence goes on from NZ_JBEPYQ010000045.1 coordinate 7,553, forward strand.
TGATCAGCACGTCGTTCCAGAGCGCAAGCGAGGTGTTCTCCCGCTGGCTTCCCTCGAAGCTGGATTGGAGCAATCACAAGCGAATCTGGACGGGCAACTATAACTTCGTTCCCTATTATATGAATTCGCTGAAAGTATCGCTGATCAGCACGGCAGGCGCCGTGTTCCTGTCCGCCTTCGCGGCTTACGGGTTTGCCAGAGTCGAGTTCAAGGGCCGCAACGCGCTGTTCCTTGTGTATCTGTCGATGATGATGATACCGCCGCAGGTCATCTTCGTGCCGAAATTCATCATGTTCAACTGGATGAACATCTACAACACGCACTGGGCGCTCATTTTGCCGGGCATGTTCTCGATCTTCGGAGTGTTTATGCTTCGGCAGTTTTTCATGGGCGTGCCGCGGGAGATTACGGAGTCGGCGTTCCTGGACGGCGCAGGGCATTTCAAGATTTTCTTCCGGTTGATTCTGCCTTTGGCCAAGCCGGCGCTGGCCACGTTCGCGATCATCGATTTCTCGTGGCACTGGAACGATTACGAGAATGCGCTCGTGTTCCTGACGAGCCCGAAGCTGTACACGATTCCGCTTGGCCTGCAAAATTTCATTCTCGAAAACAACGTCGACTACAACGGGATGATGGCGGCTTCGTCCGCGGCGATCGTGCCGATGATCGCGATCTTCCTGCTCGGCCAGAAATATATTATCCAGGGCATCGCGAGCTCGGCCGTTAAGGGCTGAGGGTACGGGAATTGGCGAAACGGAGAAACGGTACGAGGTTGGAGAAACGGGAGAAACGATACGAGGTTGGAGAAACGGGAGAAACGGTACGAGGTTGGAGAAACGAGGGTTTACGAGACGGAGGTATTCCAATGAAACGCGAAACGGTGAAAACGGACATTACGGTCGTCGGCGGCGGGTTGGCCGGAATCAGCGCGGCTATAGCGGCGGCCAGGCAAGGCATGACGGTATCGCTCGTCCACAATCGCCCCGTGCTCGGGGGCAACTCCAGCTCGGAGGTGCGCGTCTGGGTATGCGGGGCGACAAGCCACGGCGTAAACCGGTACGCTCGCGAGACGGGCATTATGGGAGAACTGTTTGTCGAAAATCAATATCGGAATCCGGAGGGCAATCCGTACCTGTGGGATTTGACGCTCCTTGAAGCCGTACGGGCCGAACCTAACGTGACGCTGTACATGAACACGGACGTGCGCGAGGTCGAAGCGGACGGTGATAGGGACAACCGCGTCATCCGCAGCGCGACCGGGTGGATGATGGGCTCGGAGCGGCTGATCCGCTTCGAAAGCGAGGCGTTTCTCGATTGCACGGGCGACGGCTTGGTCGGCTTCCTGGCGGGGGCGGTCTATCGACTCGGACGGGAGGCGCGCCACGAATACGGCGAAGATTGGGCGCCGGAGATCGCGGACGACATTACGCTCGGCAGCACGCTGCTGTTCTATACGAAGGATACGGGCAAGCCGGTCCGCTTCGTTCCCCCGTCGTTCGCCAAGGACATTACGACGACGTCGATTCCGATTAAGCGGGTCATTCGCAGCGGCGATTCGGGCTGCCATTACTGGTGGATCGAGTGGGGCGGCGAGCTGGACACGGTGCACGAGAACGAGCGCATCCGCGACGAGCTGTGGTCCGTCATCTATGGAATTTGGGATTATATCAAAAATTCCGGGACTTTCGACGCGGAGACGATGACGCTGGAGTGGGTCGGCTCGCTTCCGGGCAAACGCGAGTATCGCCGGTTTATCGGCGATACGGTGCTGACGCAGAACGATGTGCTGGCGCAGCGGCCGTTCGAAGACCGAGTCGCCTTCGGCGGCTGGTCGATCGACTTGCATCCGCCGCAAGGGATGTACGCTTCGGAGAGCGGTTCGAAGCATCTCCACCCGGACGGCATCTACCATATTCCGTTTGGGAGCCTGTATTCCAAGAACGTGAGCAACCTGCTGTTCGCCGGAAGAAATGTCAGCGCGACCCACGTCGCCTTCGGCACGACCCGGGTAATGGCGACGTGCGCGGTCATGGGGGAAGCGGCAGGAGTTGGCGCGGCGCTATCCGTGCGAAAGGGGATTACACCGCGGGAGCTGAGGGAGCGGCATCTGGCCGAGCTTCAGCAGACGATGCTCAGGAGCGACAGCTCCATCATCGGGCTTAAGAACGAGGACGCCGGCGATGCGGCGCTGGGAGGAAGGGCGAGCGCTTCGAGCGCCCTGAAGCGGATTCGGCTGGACCGGCCTTCGGAGGCATACCCGCTAGGCATCGACGTCGGACTACTGTTCCCGGTCGACGGACCGAAGGGCCGGATCGAGCTGCTGCTGTCGGCTATGGAAAATACGGAGCTGACGGTCGAGCTGTGGGGGACGGGACGTCCGGAAAACTACGTGCCGGCCGCTCTGCTGGAGCGGGTAGTCGTGCCGGTTCTCTCCGGCGAGCGGCAATGGATCGATATCCCGTTCGCTCAGACGGGCTTGGACGAAGCCGCGAATGTCTTCGTGATCGTGCGGGCGAACGAGGTTGTCAGCCTGTTCAAGTCGGTCGTTCCGCTGACGGGCGTGCTGGCGTTCGAACGCAAGACGCTGCCGGACGTCTCCCCGGATCTCGAAGACCATCGGCCGGACCAACCGGTCGTAGAATGGAATATGCGGCGGCTCGTTCGTCAGCCGTTCTGCTTCTCTGTCGATACGGGAGCGTATTCGGCAGACAAGGCGATCGACGGCTATGCGCGCCCCTACGGCGGCCCGCACATGTGGGTGTCGGAGCGAATGGAGGCGGGCCGGGAAGAGTGGCTCGAAGTCGCGCTGTCGAGGCGGACGCGGGTGTCGGAGATTCACCTGACGTTTAACGACGACGTGAACGAGGATCTAATCAACTTGCACCATCATGAGACGCCTTTCCCCGTCATTCCGGAGCTGGTCAAAGATTACGAGCTGGAGGCGTGGGTCGACGACCGCTGGCAGACGGTTGCCGTTGGCCGGGACAACCGCAAGCGCAAGCGAGTCCACCGCTTGGACGAAGCGGCCGAGACAGACCGCGTTCGCCTCGTCGTGCGCTCCACCAACGGCGGCGAACGGGCGGAGTTGGCGGAGATTCGGGTGTACGGATAGCGGAGGCTGCAGGATTTGACAAATTCCTGCATTTTTAACATAATAAAAGGAACAGTAGTCGAGGAAGCACCTCACAAAGTCCAACACAATACGTGTGGCTTTGTCGGGTGCTTTTGTCGTAGCGGGGGAGGAAGCGCGATGAAGAAGAAACGGAACGAAGAGCCGGTCGTTCGCGAGGGGCCGGTGACGTACGACGACTATGCGGCGATGCCGGACGACGGCAATCGGTACGAGATCATCGACGGCGTATTGGAGATGATGTCTCCGGGGCCGATGACGATTCATCAGGCGGTGAGCGGAGAGTTGAAGTTTCTGTTTATGCAGAGCTGCCGCTCAGAGTATGTCATCTTTGCGGCTCCTTTTGATGTCATCCTAAGCAGAACTACCGTACTCCAACCGGACATCTTAATGATTCATCGCAGCCGAATCGAGATTGTGAAGCCGCACGGAGTCGAGGGAGCACCGGATCTGGTCGTCGAGATTCTTTCCCCAAGCACGCGCAAACGGGACAAAGTCGTGAAGGCGGCTGCTTACGCCAAGCATCAAGTATCGGAATACTGGCTTGTCGATCCCGAAGCGCGGACGTTGGAGCAATATCGGCTGGACGGCGAGCATTACGAATTGGCGCAGACGTACGAAGAAGAAGATCGGGTTTCTTCGGACAATCTGCCTTGCGTTTCTTTTGTGCTGGGAGAGATCTTTAACGAGGTTGATGGATTGCATTTTCCGACTTAACTAGTGGGGAAGGAGCGCAAGCGCGATGAAGAAGAAACGGGACGAAGATCCGATTGTTCGCGAGGGGCCAGTGACGTACGAGGACTATGCGGCGATGCCGGATGACGGCAATCGGTACGAGATCATCGACGGCGTATTGGAGATGATGTCTCCGGGGCCGATGACGGTTCATCAGGGGGTGAGCGGAGAACTATTTCTGTTTTTACAGAGCTGCCGCTCGGAGTATGTCATGTTTTTGGCTCCTTTTGATGTCATCCTGAGCAGAACCACTGTGCTTCAACCGGATATTATCATGATTCATCGCAGTCGATTGGAAATCGTCAAGAAGCATGGAGTGGAGGGGGCGCCCGATCTGGTCGTGGAGATTCTTTCCCCAAGTACGCGCAAACGGGACAAAGTCGTGAAGGCGGCGGCTTATGCTAAGCACCAGGTGCCGGAATATTGGCTTGTCGATCCCGAAGCGCGGACGTTGGAGCAATATCGGCTGGACGGCGAGCGTTACGAATTGGCGCAGACATACGAAGAAGAAGATCGGGTTTCCTCGGATAAGCTGCCGTGCGTCTCCTTTGTGCTGGGAGAGATTTTTAACGAAGTTGATCGGTTGGGGTTGCCGACTTAATGGATTGGGGGAGCGGGATGAAGAAGAAACGGGACGAAGAGCCGGTCGTTCGCGAGGAGCCGGTGACGTACGACGACTATGCGGCGATGCCGGATGACGGCAATCGGTACGAGATCATCGACGGCGTATTGGAGATGATGTCTCCGGGGCCAATGGCGATTCATCAGGGGGTGAGCAGGGAGTTATTCCTGGTTTTGCAAAGCTGCCGCTCGGAGTATGAAATCTATTACGCTCCGTTTGATGTCATCTTAAGCAGAACCACGGTGCTTCAGCCGGACATTATCATGATTCATCGCAACCGATTGGAAATCGTCAAGAAGCATGGAGTGGAGGGGGCGCCCGATCTGGTCGTCGAGATTCTCTCCCCAAGTACGCGCAAGCGGGACAAAGTCGTGAAGGCGGCGGCTTATGCCAAGCACCAGGTGCCGGAATACTGGCTTGTCGATCCCGAAGCGCGGACGTTGGAGCAATATCGGCTGGACGGCGAGCGGTACGATCTGAAGGAGTTGTACGAAGAAGACGATCGAGTTTCCTCGGACAAGCTGCCTTGCGTTTCTTTTAAGCTTAAAGACATTTTTGACAACATACGCGTGACAGGGGAGTAAGCCGGATTGCAGATGCTGCCAACGCCATCGAACTCCTGCCAATACAACCGACAATTCGCACAAACGAGGGTATAGATCATCATGCAAACCGCAAAGAAAATCAAAATCGGAATCGCCGGAATCGCGGCGTTGGGGCTGGCGGCCATCGTCATGGCCGTCTTGTTCATGGCTGGGAGCATGGGAGGAACGCGCAACGATGAAGCGGACATGCCCCGGGAGTACGAGTACGGGACGGCGACGGCCTCCAACGGGATGGAATTGCACTACTTGCGGACGAGGCCGTCCAACGTGGAGCCTCTGACCGTCCGCAACAACGTCTCGGCGGCACCTTATTACGGAATCAACGGAGGCTTCTTCTACGAAGATGCCTTGCTTAGCGTAGCTGTCGTGAACGACGAGCCGGTACACGGCGAATCGGGGCATTACGGGTCCGGCGGCTCCAACGCGAAATATGCAAGAGGGACGCTGGTGTGGGACGGCGCTGTGGATCGGTTAAGCGTGCAGATCGTCCGCCAAGCCCGGGAGATCGAGGTGACGGATCGTACGAATTTCTGGGCGCAAGGGGGGATCAGCATGAGCTTGGGCCGGGACGAAGACTGGCAGCGACAGGCGACCGAAGAGGCGGCGCCTCTGCTCGATCAAGCCAGCTTGCGGTCGGCGGCCGTCTACGATGCGGAGGGGAATCTGTATCTTGTCGTGAGTGCGACGAGAGGAACGCTGGCCGCTTTTCGCGAGGCGATCGTCGAGCGGATCGGGGAGGGAAATCTGGCGGACGGCATCTTTCTCGACGGGGACGGCTCGTCCCAGCTTCGCAGCCGGGAGAAGAAGCTTGCCGGGGACGGAAGGCTGGTCGTGCAAATGCTGAGGCTCATTCGCTGAGCCCGGTTCCGTATTATCTTGGCGTCGTCGTACGTCAGTCACCTGTCTAACGTCCCCTTCATTCCTGTCTCCCTTTGATCAACCATTCGGCCGGCTGCTTATTCGTTCAGTTTAGCAGGCATAGCTCCTACCGCTTCTCGTCGGGCAGCGTAGTCCCTCGTATAGAACTCCGTAATTTGATCAACGCCGGCATCCTTGAACGCCTTGAGCGCCTCCGCTTTGACTTGATTAAACGCATTGTCCGTTTCTGCAAGAATCAATAACACGCCGTATCGGGTTGCGAGCTCCTTCACTTCCGCTTCGATTTTCATGAGTCCTTTCGGAATGGCAGGCAGCCCGACCTTTGCTTCCAGAAGCAGCTGCTCCGTTGTCAGTCCTTTATTCGTCGTATTGGAATCTTCCAGTTCCCCGGCGGCGACCCGCTTGCTTAATACGTCGCCCGGATGCAGCCCGCCGTAAAAATCGCTGAAATCCTGTTCCAGCTCCGAGTTGCTCCTGGCCAGAGCTTCATTCGTCATGAACAGATCAAGCGGCGTGTTCGTCTTCGGATCCCGCACAGCCCCGCCAAGTCCAATCAGGTTCAGATCCATGGCGAGCCCTGTTTTCTCCCACTCGACGCTTCCGGCCTTACGCAGCTCGTAGGTTTCTTCCTTAATCTGCGGCTTTCCGCTTGCCATCTCCCAATGAACGCCTTCTACGCCGCTGTACATGGTTCTTGCTCCTTCATACGAATACAGATAGTTCAGCAACTCCATGGCCTTTTCAGGATGCCTAGACGCTTTGGATATGGCGTAGCTTTTCCCCGACCAGCCTAACGGGTTCACGCCTCCGCTCCATGCTCGCTTGCCCGTTGGCAGCACAATATATCCTTTGCCATCCTTTGCGTGATTGGAATTGAAATCCCCCATCGCCCAAGTAGCAGGGCCTACCAGGATCTGTCCTGCAGATGCTTTGGCCAGATAATCGTTATGCTTCATTGTCAGCGCGTCGGGGTCCAGCAGCCCTCTTCGATTGGCCTTGTTGTAAAAGTCTGCGGCGACCCAATAGGTCGAATTCTCGTCCGTCAGGATGTTGCGATACTGGGTTTCACCCAGCTTTCTGGCCATGAGTTCACTATTGTTGGTTGCTTGCATGGTATACCATGCAAAAGGCACTGTGTAAGGGAACAGTCCCCAATCCTGCCACATGGAGACGCCGTATATTTTCTTCCCGTCTTCCGTCTCCGGATGGTTATGAATGATTTGCTCCAGGACATCCAGCAGTTGGTCGGGCGTATTGAATTCCGGCGCCCCGATCTCCTTGTAGTAATCCCAACGCATCGTCGGACCGACTGTCAGCGGCGGATAGGTCCGACTTGGCTCGGATTGAACCTGCGGCGGCAAGAAGAACAGCTTATTCCGTCCTTCGCTCCAAGATTCCCGGCTATATTCAATCACAGTTGGAACATTGGTCATAATATCATGACCATAGTCTTGAAGCAGATCGTCCATAGGAACGATCAGGCCGCCTTCAATTAACTGCTTCCCATATTTAGCCGGTTCTGCCCTGATGATGTCGGGCAAGTCGCCGCCAGCAAGCAGAACATTGAAATTGGCGTCGTCGGACTCGACGAATTCGAGCTTTACCCCTACTTTCTTCGCGATCTCTTGGGCCACTGCATGATCCGGGTAGACATTCCACTTGATCCCGGTTTCAATGACCAGCAATTTCAGCGTAACCGCTTCTTCGCGGCTTGACTGATGATTCTTCGTCATTCCTTCGCTCGAGCATGCCGCTGACACCATGGACAAGAGGACTAGCATCGCGACCGCCTGCTTGAAGATCTTCTTCTCCTTCATGTGGCCCCTCCAGACTAATGAATCTTGTCTACTTGATGATAAGTTCAACAGACAGCTCGCCAGTATGAACATTTTACGGAATAACTTGAACAAAATGCGGAATCCATAACGAATCAGCTTTGCTTCGGGAGCTGCACGATCACCCGGGTCCCCTCTGGTTGCGCAACCAGTCGGAGCCCGTATGGAGATCCATAGTTTAATTGAATGCGCTTATTAACGTTATACAAGCCAATCCCGTTTCCGGAGCTCTGCAAGTCAGCATGCGCATCCCCGTGTTTCATCCGGTTGTTTAATTGTTCGATCTTCACGGGATCAATGCCTATGCCCGAGTCCGTCACCATGAGGATCAGATGTTCCGCTTCCTCGAACACTTCAATGTGAATCAGAATCTCCCGCTCCTCATCCTGCATGCCGAATTTGATAGAATTTTCAATGATGGGCTGCAAGATGAATCTAGGGACTCTATGATCCAAATAAGCTTCATCCACTTCAATGATGAAATTGACGCTATTCCTGAACCGCCAATTAATAATTTGGATATAGTTCTCCAGATAACTAAGCTCATCCCGCAAAGTACACATCGAATCCTTGCTTATAAAAGCAGGGCGCAAAATATTCCCAAGCGCTACAACGCTGTTTACAATCTGGTCCGCTTTAATACTCGCGGCCATCCAGCGGATCATATTCAACGTATTATACAAGAAGTGCGGGTTGATCTGATTTTGCAAGGCTTCGATCTCGAGCTCCCGCCGTTTCTCTTGCATTTCATTCGTATTTCTCAGCAGTTCCACAATACTTAAGGACATCTCATTAAATCGACGTATGACCATGCCGAACTCGTTATTGGGAATTTTGGTGAACGTAACGCCCAGTTCTCCCCGGCTAACGTCCATCATCTTGTGGGCCAGGACGCGAAGAGGTCCGATCATCTTCTTAAGCCAGAAATAGGTGACGATGAAGATGACGATCAGGCTAATCACAATGACGAACACCAACCGGGTCTGGGCGGAGTTGATTTGCTCCGAGAACTGATTCAGTGGAATTTCTTTCATCATATACCAATCGGCATACCTGAGCTTGAAAAAGACGACTTGCACGGGAGCATTCCCACCCCCGTCGTAACTGCCGTATTTCCGATCATCGATTTGGCGCGAATAGTAGGGACTGGTTGTTCCGATATCGCTCTTTACGCTGCTGGAGATGACAATTCCTTCGCGATCGACAATATACATTTTACCTTCATTTTCTTGCAAAGCCGTGGAATACAACGAGGATAAATACGGCTCGTCCACGTTCAGAACAAGAACCGCATTCGTTTCGGAGGAGTAGAGAGGTCTAACCCCGCGAATCATGCTTAACACCGTGCTGTCGCTGCTTGCCGGGATGTAGGGATTGAAGTACGTCTTATGAATTCCGCCCTGGACTACCATTTCGGGAAATCGTTGAAGCGCATTCAAATAGAAGCCGGATGAGACGAAATTCTCCAGCCAATTTCCTGCGGTATGAACCAGTGTCGTTCGGTTCGTTCCGCCGACCGCCCCTTGGACGTCTCCTATGATGTAGAGAGAATCCAGGAAATCATAGTTGCTGACGTACGACTCGATGACCTTATGCAAGTCATTCTTCATTTGCAAATATTCGAACTCGCCATCCTCTGGCTGATAATTGAGAAATCGCTGAACGCCGGCATCCATCAGGAACAGTTTGGACAAAGAATCCACATCCTCGATGATGCCGTCTATATTATGATCCAGCTGCTGGAACTGCTGCAGCAAGAGGGTCTCGTTATTTTCCTTAATGTGGCCCAGCATGAACGAATAGATGAAATAAGAGGAACCGGACAACACGACTAAACTAATGACCATATAGAAAATGATTAACTGCGTGCCTAATTGCTGAAATCGACCTGTAAGCTTCATTTCTCGCCTCTCGTCCCAGCCAGCGCCAGTCTACGATATTCATTGGGATTCAATCCCGTCACTTTTTTGAATACTTTGCTGAAGTACGTGTACTCCGGGGAGAACCCTACTTGAACCGCAACATCATACGATTTCATATGGGTGCGCGTTAGCAGCTCCTTGGCCTGTTCGATTCTATAACAATTCAAGTACTCGATGAAAGTAATCTGCAGTTCTTTCTTAAATAAGTTGCTCAAATAACCGAAGCTCAGGCCTACATAATCCGCGACTTGCTGCAAGCTGATATTTTGATCATAGTTTTGCTTGATGAACTGAATCGCTTTAGAGATTTCTCCGCTCATATGAAGGCTTGTTTTCGACTGTTCCACAACGCTGCCCAGGTACTCCTGGACTTGTTCCAGCATTTCCGGCAGGGTCTCGCAGCGCTCCAGGGATTCCGTAATGTTGAACAACAGCGTTTTCTCGTTTTGGAGACGGGCGTACAAGTTCGTATTAATCCATTGAATAAATTGATACAAAATAATTCGAGTGGTTTTATGGCTTCGAGGGAATGCGCTTACAAGGGTGTCAATATATTCGTCATATTCATTTTCCTTCAACGAGCTCAGCATATCCCGCATGGGCCGATAGTTGCGAATCCGTTCCGCCTGCTCGTATATTTGGCTTAAATCTACAGGGTCGTGGCTGGCATGCAGGCCTCCGGGTCCAATAAAGAACTTCCGTTCCAAGGCGCGTCTGGATTCAAAATAGAGCTTCCGCAAGGCGCGGTAGCCGCTCTGAACGCCGCTGATCCCGAAGGATACAGATCCCTTGAACAAGGCGTAAATGATTTCTTGCATTGCCGTAAGGGTGGAATGAACTTCTTGTATAATGGCCTGTTCGGAAATGAAATCGTCAAAGCTGAACAGAAGCAGGTAGTGGGTTTCATCCAGGTGCGTAACTTCGCCGCGTCTCTTGGAAGCGGTCATCTCTTGCAAAATATTTAAGAGAGACACTTTAACCAGATGCCCGTTTTCGTCCTGGAATTTCTGCTTCAGCTCGAAATAGCGATCTATTTCCATCGTGCAGACGACCATTCGGACCGGCGAGAGCCGAATTTTGCTCTGAATCGCGAATTGTTCGAACTCTTCGGCCGAATAGATCCCGTACAACAAAAAATCCTTCATGTACTTTTCCTTAATGAGTTCCATATTGATTTGAGTTTTTCGTTGCAGGCGATCCGGAGGATGGGAAGAAGCGGTCTGCGCATCCAGCTCCATGCGCATAGCGTCCAGTACAGCGGAGATTTCCTCCTCCGTCATCGTCAGCTTAAGGATGTAATTGGAGACGCCAAGAGCCATAGCTTGTCTCACAAGCTCAAACTCTTCCAGACAAGACAGCACGACGATACGGGTCGATTTATTATGCTTGCGGATATTTCGAATGAGCTCAATCCCATCCATAAAGGGCATTCTAATGTCCGTAATGATTAAATCCGGAAAACCTTCTTGCATGCAGTAATCCCATGCAGCTTGACCATTCGCAAGATCGGCTGCAACCTCCATATTGAATTTCACCCAATCCACGGAACTCTTCAACCCTATGCGAACCAACATTTCGTCTTCAACGATGATGACCTTGTACATTCTCCCTCCTCCCCCTTGAAAGCAATGATTTCACAGTCGATTCTGGTTCAAGTATAGCAATGAAAGATTCGATTTGTCATTCTGCTTGAACCTCAATCTTGCTTTCGCCATTTTTTTCAATAAGGCCTGTAAATCCTTCAACCCCGAATAAGCGCCGAATCAATAAATTTCAAGCAAATCTAAGGATTCATCATTTAGGCCTCCGAGACAGCGCGATAAGATTCTTACGAGGGTAAGGCCTAATACGATTCCAGGGGGATTATCTATGAGCTTAGCTAAGAGTCGTTTGACGCTTCTGTTGCTTATTGCCATGATGCTCGTCGCAGCGGCATGCAGCGGCGGGTCTGGGGACAACAACAACAAGCCTGAAGCAAGCCCGTCGGCACAAAGCGGGGGCGACGGGAATAACGGCGGCGAACAGGCGGCCAGCGAACCGCCGAAAGCAACGGAAGAAGATGAGCCGCCGGCAGCGCAGCAATGGGAAATGGAGTTCGATCTTGGTGGCCGCACCGTTAAATACGTACATCAAGTGGATCCCTTCAGTGAGGAAACTCCGGAACAAACGTATATGCGGGATGTGAAAATTCCCGAGCTCGAGAAGAAGTACAATGTGAAAATCGAAAACGTCGTGGAAACCCGAGGCAATATGTATAATAACTTGCCGTCGTCCGTACTGGCGAATGAGCCTCTCGGCGACGCGGTATATATCGATTCCCGCTGGGCCTTCCCGGGTTGGATAACCGGCAATGTCATCGAACCGCTCGATAAGCATATCGATACGAACGGCCCCGCAGGCGATGCTTTTGATCCGCTGTTGAAAGGGTTTGCAACCATCGACGGCCATCTCTATGCCTACCATGCGCCCAGGGTGGATTTCATCGGGCTTGTCTATAACAGAACGCTGCTCCAGGAATATGGAATCAAGGACCTGCACGAATATGTAAAAGAAGGCAAGTGGAATTGGGATACGTTCCGTGAAATCGTGCAGAAAGCGACGGATAAGCAAGCGGGAATTCACGGATTCGGCGGTACGAAGCTGTTCGCAGGCAACATCATCATCGCTTCCAATGGCGGAAACTACGTAGATTATGAAGCCAAGAAGGAAATGATGTCCGATCCGAAGACGATTGAAGCGACTACTTTCCTGCAAGAGCTTCTTCCTTACTCTCTGATCAATGACGTGAATAACGAATCTATGAAGACTCACTTTAATGCGGGAGAGATTCTGATCGCCGCCGCTAATTCGGATGATATTGCCAGCTTGCGACTAACAGGGGCCGTTGACTTCGGCTTTGTCCACTTCCCGGTAGGGCCGTCCGGTAACGGGCCGAAGACGATGTCTTCTCCTCCGCAATTGTGGACTGTGCCTGTAGGCGTGCAAGATCCGGATAAAGTGCTGTACCTGCTCCAGAAGATGTATGAGCTTCCCGACGATTTGAAAATTCCTGAGGATTATCCCGCTCAGAACACGCTGGAGAAGTTCTTCGCTTACGAAGAAGATATTGCCGAAGCAAGGCAGCTTATGGAGCCGACCCATTATGTCCTGAGCTATGCCGAATATATTCCCGGTTGGAATGTCTATAACTTCTTGGATCAGCTTCTATTGGAAGGGATTGCGCCTGCGACGGTTGCCGAGTCCCAGCGCCAGATCATGCAAACCGGTTTGGACGAAGCTTTCAAGAAATAATGACGGACCGGCAACAGGGGGTGCTCTGTTGCCGGTTTTCCTTCGCCCTTGACGATTACATGCTGAATGAAGGTGGTTTGCACGATGAGGGGTGTTTTGTCCAGATTCCGTGGATTTATAATCGGGATCGCACTTGTCGCCTTGCTCGTCTGGTGGTTCTCCAGCGATCATGCGGCCGACGGTCCGTCGGGCAATCCGGTACAGTTGGAGAGCCTGCAGACTTTCACGGAGAACAGCTATCACAACTTTCTCAACAGACACAAGGCTGCGCAGCGTCCCGATCGATCCATTCGCATTGAAGCGGAACATTATAGCTCGGCGGAAGGAGAGGTATCGGTTGTTGATAAACTTGGCGACGATTCGAGCATTGCCTTAACGACTCAGGAGACGGGACAAGTAACCTGGACCTTCGAGGTGAAGGAAGCCGGGTTATATCAGATCGGCATACGGTATTATACGGTGCCAGGCAAAAGCTCGGCGATTGAGAGGGCGCTTAAGATCAATGGTGAAATTCCTTTTCAAGGAGCCGAATCCCTCATTTTTGATCGTGTATGGATGAACAACGCGGCCGAGTTCGAACGGGATAATCGCGATAATGAATTGCGTCCAAGCCAGATCGAGTTCCATACCTGGCAGGAGACGCTGCTCAAAGATGCTAACGGTCTCTCGGATGAACCGTTTTTATTCTATTTTCCGCAAGGTACGAACACGCTCACGCTGGTAGCCATGCGAGAACCGATGGCGATCGATTATTTGCAAGTGTACCAGTCTCCGGACATTCCCGCCTACGCAGATGTGAAAGCAGGCTATGGCCGCTTCTCTTCTCCGTCTGATGTTCTGATTAAGGTGCAAGGGGAGCATGCTTTATATAAGTCCTCGCCGACGTTGTATCCGATCCCGGATCATACGTCTCCATCGCTGGAGCCCTATAGCGTTTCCAAGATTCGGATGAATGCGATCGGCGGATTGAATTGGCGGATGCCGGGACAGTGGCTCGAATGGGAAATGGATGTGCCTGAGGACGGATTGTACAAGATCGCGCTGAAGGTCAAGCAAAGCTTGATGCGCGGCGTATATTCGAGTCGGAAGCTGTATCTGGATGGACGAATACCGTTCAAGGAAATGGAGAATCTGAAATTTTACTATGACGCCGATTATCAGTTGGACGTGCTTGGCGAGAGGGGCGAACCCTTCCTGTTCCCTCTGACGAAAGGGAAACATACGATTCGGCTGGAAGCGAGCCTTGGCGAAATATCGCCGCTCATCAATACCGTGGAATCGAGCGTATTGACCTTGAATTCCGCTTATCGTCAAATCTTGATGATTACGTCGGCGACGCCGGATGCGTTCCGCGATTACCAATTGGAACGTCGAATACCGAACTTGATCGAGACGTTCGAGATGCAACGAGACATCTTGTACTCCGCGGCGGAAGAGCTTCGCGCGATTACTGGAGAGAAGAGCGATAAGACGGCGATCCTCTATACCATGTCTCGTCAACTGGATCATATGGTGAAGCAGCCGCATACGATCGCCGGACGTCTCGATCAGTTCAAGATCAATATCGGGTCTCTGGGGACTTGGTTGTTGGCGGTTCGCGAGATGCCCCTCCAATTGGATTACATGATTGTCGCTGCGCCGGATGTCAAGCTGCCGAAGGCAAACCACTCGGTTGTCGCAGGCATGAGACACGAGATAGGCAAGTTCTTCTATTCCTTCATCGAGGATTACAATACGATCGGCAATGCGGAAGAAGCCGATCAGCAGTCGGTGACCGTCTGGATCGGTACCGGGCGCGACCAAGCTCAAGTCATGAAGGAGATGATCGACGACACGTTCACGGCGCAAACGGGCATCCATGTAGATCTGAAGCTCGTCAACATAGGTTCGCTGTTGTCCGCTACCTTGGCAGGACAAGGGCCTGACGTCGCGATGGAGATCGGCATCTCCGACCCGGTCAACTATGCGATGCGCAACGCTGCATATGACTTAAGCCAATTTCCGGACTACGAGGAAGTAGCCGGACGATTCCGGGATAGCGCCATGGTTCCGTTCCGGTTCAACGGAGGCGTCTATGCGCTTCCCGAACAACAGTTGTTCAGCATGCTGTTCTATCGGAAAGATGTGCTTGAAGAGCTGGGATTAGAGATACCCGACACCTGGGACGACGTATACGAGATGATCCCCGAGCTGCAAAAGCGTTACATGCAATTCGGTTTGCCGATCCAGGACCAGGCTGCCACCATGGTGCCGAACGATACATTCTCGATGCTCTTGTTCCAGACGGGCGGCCAGTATTATGCGAATGACGGGGAGAGGAGCGACCTCGATAGCGAAATCTCGATGCAGGCGTTCGGGCGCTGGACAGATTTCTACACGAGCTATAAGTTCCCGCTGACCTACGATTTCATGAACCGCTTCCGGCTGGGAGAGATGCCGATCGGAATCGCCCCGTACAGCATGTACAATCTGTTAACCGTTGCAGCGCCGGAAATCCGCGGCCTGTGGGACTTTGCCGTTGTTCCGGGCACCCTTGCGGAGGATGGACAAGTCCGGCGCGAGGCAGCGAGCTCGGGTACTTCGGTGATGATGCTGCAGCATGCGAAAAATAAAGAAGCCGCGTGGGAATTCATGAAATGGTGGACGGACAAGGATACGCAGGTTCGGTTCGGGCGCGAGATGGAGAGTTTGATGGGAGCGGCCGCTCGGTATCCGACAGCCAATATTGAAGCGCTGCGAGAGCTGCCATGGCCGGTGAAGGATTATCGCAACCTCGAGGAACAGTGGCAGTGGGTGCGCGGCTTGCCGGAGGTGCCGGGAGGTTATTTTACCGGACGGCATCTGGATAACGCCTTCCGCAAGGTAGTCAACCTGGGCGAGAATCCGCGTGAAGCGCTGCATGACCACGTACTGGTCATCCATAACGAAATTCAGATCAAGCGCAGGGAATTTGGCTTAACGGAAGGGACGGAGGTGTCGACGCGTGCAGCAGACAACCGTTAATCGGGTGGCGCGCGTACAGAAACAGAGTACGCGATTGTCTCCCCTGCTCAGAAGCATATGGAATTACCGGCATTCCTACGCATTGATGGGACCGTATATGCTGCTTTTCTTTCTCTTTACGGTATTGCCTGTGGCGCTCTCGCTAGTCGTTAGTTTCACTTATTTCAATTTGCTCGAGTTTCCCAAATGGGTGGGCTGGAGCAATTACACCCGCCTGTTTCTCGAAGATGAAGTTTTCTTCATCGCGATCAAGAATACGTTTCTGTTCGCATTCATTACAGGTCCGGTCAGTTATATCGCTTGTTTCGTTTTTGCATGGCTGGTTAATGAACTGCCGGCGAAGCTGCGCACCTTAATGACGCTCATCTTCTACGCGCCTTCGATCTCGGGCAACATTTTCTTCATCTGGTTGATCATGTTCTCGGGCGACAGCTACGGCTACGTGAACGGATTTTTGACGAAGCTCGGATTTATCCTGGAGCCGATCCAGTGGCTGCAGGATGAACGCTACGTGCTGTGGATCGTCATGATCGTCCAACTCTGGTTAAGCCTGGGTGTCAGCTTCCTGGCGTTTATCGCCGGTTTGCAATCGATCGATCGCACTTTATTCGAAGCCGGCGCCGTGGACGGCGTTCGCAACCGTTGGCAGGAGCTCTGGCATATCACGCTGCCGGCCATGCGTCCGCAGCTGCTGTTCGGTGCGGTGATCCAGATTACCTCATCGTTCGCGATCGCGGAGGTGTCGGTCGCTCTGGCCGGCTTCCCGAGCGTCAATTATGCCGCGCACACCGTCGTTACCCATCTGATGGATTACGGTTCGATCCGGTTCGAAATGGGCTATGCTTCTGCCATCGCAACGATCCTGTTCGTGATTATGGTCGGATCGAATATGATCGTGCAGAAACTGTTAAGGAAAGTGGGGGAGTAGCAAGTGAGCGCGATGTCGGCAACTGCAAAGAAACGCTTGAATCGTTCTTGGACGGGCGATCTTGTTTTATTCCTTTTCCTGGGCTTTTTCGGCGCCTTCATGGCGATTCCTCTCATTTATACGATCAACAATGCTTTCAAACCGTTAGACGAATTGTTTTTGTTCCCGCCGAAATTTTTCGTGCGGAATCCGACGATGGATAATTTCTTCGATCTGTTCAACCTGATGGCGGATTCGTGGGTGCCGTTCTCGCGATATGTGTTTAATACACTGTTCATTACCGCAATTGGCACGGTCGGTCACGTGATTCTGGCTTCCGCTGCCGCTTATCCTCTGGCCAAGCACAAGTTTCCGGGCTCGAGAGCGCTGTTTACGATCGTTGTCCTGTCCTTGATGTTCTCGCCGCACGTTACGGCCGTTCCGAATTATGTCATCATGTCGTGGTTAGGTTGGATCGATACGTACGCGGCGATCATTGTTCCCGCGCTCGCAGCCTCATTGGGCCTCTATCTCATGAAGCAGTTCATGGAGCAAATTCCCGAAGCGTTGCTGGAAGCGGCGAAGATCGACGGAGCGAGCGAATATCGAATCTTCTGGCAAATCGTCATGCCGCTCGTTAAACCGGCTTGGCTGACGCTCGTCATTTTGCTGTTCCAAGCGCTGTGGGGTACCGATGGAGGTTCATTCATCTACAGCGAAGAGCTGAAGACGATGAACTACGCATTGAGCCAGATTCTCGCGGGCGGCATCGTGCGGGCTGGTCCGGGAGCTTTCGTTGCCTTGCTCATGATGTCGGTACCGATCACAGTCTTTATGATTTCTCAGAGCAACATCATTGAGACGATGGCCAGCTCTGGGATGAAGGAGTGAAGACATGAAAGGACATTCCGGCATGCTCAAGCTCGCATTCTCAGTCGTTATGACGCTGTCCCTATTGGCCTCAATGACTCCGTCGGCTCATGCAGCACATGCAGCGCCGTATGAAGGATATAACTACTCCTTCTGGGGAGAGACAGTCCCGTCGCCAGTCGCTTATTATCCGGATCGAATCGTCGACGGTTACTCGATCGGAATCGACAGCTTTAACCAGCCGCGCGATCTGTATATATCGGCAGATCGTCACATCTACATCGCAGATACGGGCAACAACCGGATTGTCGTATTGAATGACCGATACGAATTCGTTCGGGAGATCGCGGAATTTCGCGATGGAGAGGTTCGGGGCACCTTCAGTGCGCCTTACGGCATCTTCGTAACCGAAGCTCGGGAAAAATATATCGCCGATATGAACAATGCCCGAGTCGTACAGCTGGATGCCGACGATCAACTCGTGAAGATTATCGATGCCCCTCAATCGGAGATCCTCGTCGACAAATTCGTCTTCCGTCCGGCGAAGGTCGTGGTGGATAAAGCGGAGCGCGTGTACGTTGTATCGCAGGGGACGTTCGACGGGATCATGGAATTTGACGCGGATGGACACTTCTCCGGCTTCGTCGGCGCCAACAAGGTGCGGTTCAATCCGATCGATTACTTCTGGAAGATAGCAGCGACACAGGAGCAGCGGAATCGGATGAAGCTGTTCGTACCGACGGAATATACGAGCGCCGACATCGACGAGCGGGGGTTCATTTACACGACGAATTCGGATGCGAACTCGCAGACGCCGATCCGGCGTCTGAATCCGACCGGGATCGATGTATTGCGGCGACAAGGATATTGGATTCCGATGGGGGATATTGCCTACGCGAACATCGGGGAAGTGAGAGGACCGTCTTTGTTCGCGGATATTGCGGTTACGGACAGCGGGATGTACAGCGCGTTGGACGGCAAGAGGGGCAAGATTTTCACTTATGACTGGGATGGGAACTTGCTCTATGTCTTCGGCAAGATGGGCGACCAGGCAGGGACATTCTCTTTGCCGACGGCGATCGATCATTTGGGCGATCATCTGGTCGTGCTCGATAGAGGGACGAATCGCTTGACCGCATTCAAGACTACTCCGATCGGGGCGCTGATCAACGAGGCGGTGAGGCTCCATTTCCAGGGCAACGATGTTGAATCCGCCGAACGGTGGAGAAAAGTAATCGATTACGACGCCAATTACGACATTGCCTATATTGGCATCAGTAAAGCGTTGCTGCGCCAAGGCTTGAATAAAGAGGCGGCGTCCTATGCGAAGCTGGGCAAGGATCGCGCGTACTATTCCAAAGCGTTCCAAAGATATCGCAAGGATGTGCTGCGCGATCAATTGGGGAATCTGTTGACGATGGGGATTATGCTTGTCGCGGGCTTCGTCGTCTTCCAGGCAGTTAGAAAGAGAAGGGGGAAAGCGCAGCATGTCTAAGGAGCTTCTGTTGTTTCCGTTTCGCCTGATCGTACGGCCCTTCTCCGGTTACTGGGATTTGAAATACGACGGGAAAGGCAACTTGAAAATAGCGGCCATCTTATTCTGTCTCGTATTCATCAGCATCGTGATCCAGGAGCAGTATGGCGGTTTTATTGTGAATTCTTCCAATCCGGCGACGTTTAACAGTCTGAATCAGCTTGTGTATTTACTGCTGCCGTTCCTATTGTGGTGTATAGCCAATTGGGCGCTTACGACATTAATGGACGGGGAAGGAAAATTCACCGAGATCATGATGGTGAGCGCATACGCTTTGGCGCCGATATTCATCATCTATCTCCCGAACACGATCCTGAGCAATTTGGTTACGTTGGAAGAGAGCGTTTTTTATGTATTCTTCAACTCGCTGGCGATGGTTTGGTCCGCTTTTCTATTATTCGTCGGGACGATGACCGTCCATCAATTTACGGTGAAGAAGACGCTGGCCACGATCTTCCTGACTCTCGTTTGTATGGGTTTTCTGCTCTTTCTGGGCTTGCTGTTCTTCAGTCTCGTCCAGCAGATGTACGCTTTCTTCTACACGATCTATCAGGAATTATTATTCCGTAACTAGGAGGAGTAACAGGTGAAAAAAAGTGTCATCTTCATCGGTGTCGCTGTGATCCTCCTTGGCTCTGTTGCAACCGTCATCTGGGGCTTCCAGCCCCAAAAGACGGCAATCCCGGTTACGGCGGCTAACGAGATCATGCTCGGCAAGGGAGCGAGCTACTCCAAGCCCCAAGCCGATCTGGATGGAATGACGGGCATTGTCACGAACGGTAAGCTGTCCTTGTACATGGACGAAGCGACCACGGGAATCGCCGTACGCAACGAAAGAACGGGATATGTCTGGTATTCCAATCCGCCGGGGCTGGAAGAGGACAGCCAAGCGACTCCCGCGAACAAGCACGCCATGCGTTCGCCGATTGCCATCAGCTACATCAACACGGGGAAACAGCCGACGAAGTTCACGGCATCGGCGGATAGTGTCGCCCATGGCAACTTCTCTTCGGAAATCATCGACGGCGGATTGCGCGTCGCTTATCATCTGGGCAAGCCGACAGCGAAGGTCGATCGCATACCGCAGAAAATCAGCCAAGAGCGCTTGGATCGAATCAAGGAGAAAGCGGGGCAAGCCTATCGCCGCTATTTCATCAACACGTTTATGCTGGATCCCGAGACGAACGTATACGCTCGTATAGATACAACGCTGAACGGTACGGTGCTGAACAAGGTGCTCGATGCGTTCGAGTTGTCCGGGTACACGGAAGAGGATTTGGCGAAGGACAACTCGGACAACCATGTCGACGTTCCCCCGGTGGACGCCGACCGATTCACCGTGGCGATCGAGTACGTACTGGACGGCGAATCGCTTGTAGTTCGGGTTCCCGGCGATCAATTGGAGTATTCCGAGACAACGCCTCTGCTGCAAGTCTCGGTGCTTGAATACTTCGGTGCCGGGGGACCGGAGGATGAAGGTTACTTGTTCGTGCCGGACGGTTCCGGCAGCTTGATCTATATGAATCGTCCGAAGAGCGGCGCCGTGCCCTATTCGCAACCTGTGTACGGCGAGGATCTCGCGGTTAAAGAGAAGCGCAGCTATACGGTGAAGGAAAAGATTCGCATGCCGGTATTCGGGATACGGAAAAATAATGAAGCCGCGCTTGCGATCATCGAGAGCGGTGAAGCGGTTGCGCGGATTCGTGCGGCTTCCAGCGGGATTCTAAGCTCGTTCAATAACGTCTATTCCGAGTTTAAGGTACTGTCGCAAGAAAATGTTCGCGTGGAGTCCGGAGCGAAATTTCGCGAAATTCCCGTCTATCAAGATGAAAGGACCGCGTCCGACTTTGTCGTCCGTTACAAGTTTCTTAGCGGCGATCAAGCCGATTACAGCGGAATGGCGGCAGAGTATCGCCGCTATTTGGTTGAGCAGGGCAACCTCGCCAAGAAAAATGCGGATGAGCCCAGGCCGTTCTATCTGGATCTGATAGGAGCCATACCGACGAAGAAGCATTTCCTTGGAATTCCTTACGAAACGATGCGTCCATTAACAACGTTCGAACAGGCGCAAACGATCTTGGAACAACTGATAGAGGGCGGGGTAACCCCGATTAAACTCCGTTATTCGGGCTGGTTTAACGGAGGCATCGAACATGCGCTGCCATCGAAGGTGTCTCCGGAGAAGTCCCTCGGAGGAATGAAAGGCTTGGAGAAGCTGAATCGATATGCCGAGGACCACGGGATCACGCTCTATCCCGACGTATCGTTGCTCCGATTGTATGCGCAAAGTTCCTTTACCTATAGTCCGGCGAAAGCGGCCGTTCGCAATCTGAACCGTACGCCGTCGGCCGTCCACCCGTACAATCCTGCACTAGGAATGCGCGACCGGACGGAGCAAGCCTATCATCTGCTTGCGCCGCAAGTCGTTCCTGCGGTCGTTGATCGCTTCCTCGCCGAGTATGGCAAGCTTCCGATATCCGGACTGAGCTTGGCCGATCTGGGGGACATCCTGTATGGGGATTACCGCAAAGGCTCGCAAGTCGATCGAACGCAAACGGAGAGGGTTGTCGCGGATCAAGCGCGGAAAATCAAAAATGCGATGACGGATACGGAGCTGATGGTGGACGGAGGTCATGCTTACCTGTTCGCGTATGCGGATGATATCGTGAATGCGCCCATGTCGGACAGCGGATGCAATATTACGGACGAAGACGTGCCGTTCTATCAGATGGTACTGCACGGATACATCGACTACGCAGGCGCTCCCTATAACCTGGTGCAAACCACGGATCTCCGCGATTATGTGTTAAAAAATATCGAATACGGCTCGAATCTTCATTTTGCCTGGATCTTCGGGGATAACATTCTCGTGAAAGAGACGGATTACAACGGATTGTTCTCTGTACACTACAAGACCTGGCTCCATGAAGCGGTCGCCGCTTACCACGAAGCGAACGCCGCGTTAAAGCCTGTCGCGAATCTTGCGATGACGAAGCACGAGGTCGTCATACACGGCGTTCGCAAGAGCGAATATGAGGACGGTACGACAATCATCGTGAACTACAATGACTATGATGTGCAGGTGGACGGGATTACGGTCCAAGCGCGCGGCTACTACGCAGGAGGTGAAAGGGCATGAATAAGCGAAAACCGCTGACTTTCGAACAGAAGAAACGCAACCTGGCGATCTTGTTTATCATGCCATGGTTCATCGGGTTTTTGTTTTTCTTCGTCACCCCCTTGATCACCTCGCTGCAATTCAGCTTTCATAAGCTGGACGTCACGAACAACGGGTACACCTTGACGGGGGTTGGGTTTGATAATTTCAATTATGCATTTACGGTTCATGAGTCATTCAATCGGTTAATCACCGAAGCGGCGGTCGATATGGTCGTGAATGTGCCGTTGATTATTATTTTTAGCTTATTCCTCTCGACGTTGCTCAATCAGAAGTTTCACGGCCGTGCTTTCGCTCGCGCCGTGTTCTTTCTTCCCGTCATTCTGGCCTCTAATATCATAGCCGATATCGAAAGCAACAGCATGATGTCGAGTCTCATGTCCGGGGGTCAAGAGTCCGACGGCTTTCAGCTGCTGCAAAGCGTGAATCTCGAGCTGATGATGATGGAAAGCGGGTTCCCGGCCCGATTCGTCGAGTATTTGACCGAAGCCGTCGATCGCATTTATGCGATCATTAGCAAGTCGGGCGTGCAAATCTTGATTTTCCTGGCGGGTTTGCAGTCTATCCCTCATTCTCTCTATGAAGCTTCGAAAATCGAAGGGGCAACCGGATACGAGATCTTCTGGAAGATTACGTTTCCGCTCGTGAGCCCGCTCATCCCGATCGTCGTCGTCTACTCGATCATCGATTCCTTCATGAATAACGAAGTGACGGAGTTGATCAAGAAAATTGGCTTCGAAAGCATTAATTTCGGTCTCAGCTCGGCGATGTCCTGGATTTACTTCTTGCTGATTGCCCTTATTCTTGCTGCAAGCATGAAGCTGATTTCCCGCAAGGTGTTTTATAATAACTGACTCTTTATCGGAGGATGGACACATGAACTCCCAAGCGTTGATCGCAAAAGGCAAACACTCTGCCTGGTCGATAACCCGCGCGGTTTTGCTGATCGGATTGATCTTCGTCGTCATCTATCCGATCTTGCTTAAAGCCATAACGGCGGTTAAACATAAAGACGATATTTATAATCCCGTCGTCTTGCTGGTGCCGGAGAAATTCACGCTGGATAACGTTGCGCACGTAATCGGAATCATGGATTATTGGCAGACGCTGCTCAATACGTTCGGTCTCTCGGCCATAACGATGATCTTGCAGCTGGTCGCCTGTTCGCTGGCCGGATACGGGTTTGCCAAATGGCAATCCAAAAAGAGCAGCCTGCTCTTCGCCGGCGTTGTCGCAACGATTCTAATCCCGCCGCAAACGATTGTCTTGCCCATGTATTTGTCGTTTCAGAGCTTTGATTTTCTTGGAATCATGCAGCTATTCGGCGCCGAAAAAGGGTTGAACCTGTTAAACACCTATTGGCCTTTTATCCTGACAGGCATTACTGCGAATGGGTTGAAGTCCGGCTTATATATTTATATCTTCCGGCAGTTCTTCATGAATATGCCGAAGGACTTGGAGGAAGCGGCCTTCGTAGACGGAGCGAGCGTCTTTAAGACCTTCACCGGCATCATCCTGCCTAGCGCGGTCCCGGCTATCGTCACGGTGGCGTTGTTCAGCTTCGTGTGGCAATGGAATGATACGTTCTTCGTATCCAGCTATCTTCCCGGCATGCAAATTTTGTCCAATGAGCTTCTTAGCCTGAGCTCCGAGGTCGGCAGGTATGTGACGCAAGGCATGGGACTCGGCTACGATGAAGCGAACGATCCGTTCTATCATGCGATGCTCGTCAGCACCGGATTGATGCTGGCGATTCTGCCGCTGATTATCATGTATTTCTTCGTGCAGCGTCTGTTCGTAGAGAGCATTGAACGCACGGGAATTGTGGGTTAATAGAAGCGACTGGACCCGATAACGAACCGAAACAGCAAGAAGAGCAGTCCCCATGTCTGCCAAGACGCGGGGGACTGCTCTTTCTTGATCAAGCACCTGTCATTGTTTCGTAAATTCGAAGCTCGTAATCGAATGCGGCGGGAACGTGTAGTGGAAGGTTGGGCCGACTTGTTGGACTTCGACGCCTTCGATATTCGGCAGATTTAGTTGCGAGTCTGCGGAAACTCCATTAATGCCCGCCGCTTTTCCGCTTGCCGATGAGCTGGTCATCTCCCACCTTTTTGCAGTTGAAGCAGGAGTGAAATCGTTGAACTTAAGGGTGGCCTGCTTGGCCTCTTTTGTATTCTTATTTATCACCATGACGTATAGCTTGTTCTCGCCTTCCCTTGTACTGGCCCAGATCGTCAAGTTCTGGTCGTCGCCAGATGCGGTCTGGACAAGCTGATCGCCGAAGAAGCGATTATACATCACGTAAGTATACCAGACGGGACGGATGTTGAAGCGGTTATCCGCCATTGCATATTTTTGCGGTTCCGACAGCAGCAGGAATTGAGTCAGCAGATCAACCCCGTTGTAAGCCATGCGTCCGATAACATCGCCGAACCATAACGCATTGGCCATCGTATCGGACACGCCGGGCTCTGCGTTGCCGCCGGCGACGGGCGAGATCTCTGTCAATCCGATCAAGGCATCCGGCGTATACCGGTCTCTGAGATGAACCAAACTATCGGGATTTGACTTTACGAAGCGGTCTACGTATTTGATGGAACCGACCTGATCCCAGATGCTGGCATCCTCGCCGTAGTCGAAGGTGAGCAAATTCTCAATCGAGGGATACTGCCCGTGATTGGGGTCTTTCACCCCGTCGTATAACGGATAATAATGCAAATTCACGACATCCACTTCATTTCCTGCGTGCTCCAGTACGGGGGTAAGCCATTCTTTAATGGATACCGGCAGTGCTGGACCTGCCGTGATGATCGTGATCGAGGGGTCGACAGCCTTCATCGCTTGCGCATACCTTGCCAATCGATCGGCATAGTCGATTCCGCTGGAGGTTTTCCAATACTGCGGTTCATTCCCGATTTCGAAATACTTGACCTTGTAGTCATGCTCCTTGTTCAAGTATCTGACGATGTCAGCCGCCATCTCGGGATTATCGATCTTGGCATTGACGCCGATAAGCGGTTCCGCGCCGGCTTCCTTGCACAGGCGTATGAAAGCGTCGAGATGATCCGCCCTCATCGTTCTGGTGTAGGGGGCTTCGCCGCGATGCCACTCGCTGGTGTCGGTCCGGTCGAAACCGGTGATGTCGGCTTCGCCGCCAGCCGGATAGCGCAGTACGTTCAGCCCTGCTTCTTTTACCATGTTCAGCAGTCTCGGATCCAATGTCGGATAATAAGTCGAATGGGTCCAGATCCCCACGTTGGAGCCCAGCATCTCCGGCTTAAAAGGATACACCTCGATGCCGGCATCGATCGTGAGCGGAGTGAGTCCGCCGGTATCGATGCTCTCATCGGCCGGTTGGTTGTTCGATGGCATGACTTCAATGGCCTCCTTAGTTTCAGATTTGCTCATGTCTGAACTCGTGCAGGCGGGCAGCAGCATGCACAGTACGATCATGAAAGCTGTGAAGCGCAGTGTTCTCATCGATCATCTCCCCCTCGTCATTCCAGAAAATTATACGGTCCGCCCCCCAGATTCAACTTGAACGATATGCATATGAATTTGAAAAATATGAAGTTCTTTTTTTCAACTGGATATTGAAATCGTTCATGTCGGTTTACCCGTAAAACCGTTAAGATGATATCGATCGTTCAAGCAGGAGAGGTCGAAAGATAGGGGCGCAAGCTAGACTGTTGGATGAAGATGCCGGAACAGCCGGAGCTGCAAGGAGGTTGAAATATGCGGGTCAGCATTCCCCGGGAGGGACATAAATCCAGCCAGCTGATGATGGAGACCGGACGCGTCCGCTCCACCGTCTATAAGCTGGATCTACTGGAAGCCTATATGGATAATGGGGACGCCGCGGGGTTTTTGAGCTTATACAACAAGTTGTTCCAGACGGAGGAGCCGCTATTCGCGGGAGAATCGGGCAGGTGGCTCGGTCTGGAGCTGTTTTTGCACCTTTCCGCGTTCTTCCTGACCTACATGAACAAGCGCGAACTGATTGACGCAGTCGGAGAAGGGTTTCAGACCGAGAAGCTGTACAAACCGGATCTACACGCCGGGTGGCGGGAAACGATCGACTATTTCGGCAGCCTTGGAGTCCGGATTGCGGACCGCAACAGTCGTATGCAGACGGAGCACGGACACGAATTGATCGTGAAGGTACACCGTTATATCGATCAGTATCTGCATGAGGAGCTGTCCCTGACCAAATTCGCGGAGTTTGTGTGCCTGAGCCCTCCTTATTTTTCCAGAATCTATAAGCAGATCACCGGTAAGGGATTGCTCGAATATATCAACGAAACCCGGATCAGGAAAGCGAAGCTGCTGCTGAAGACAACGGACAAAAAAATTCACGAGATCGCGGCGGAGGTGGGTCTGGAATCGGCCCCGTATTTTACGCGCCTGTTCCGGAAGAAGACCGGACGTTCGCCGCAGGAGTATCGGGATAGCAGCAAAGGCTTGGTAGTGTTGTAGCAACAAATCAACAAGTTCCGTTATCTATCGCTGGCGGTACGATGAAGGTGTTTCCCCGGTCGGCTGCATCCTGGAAGGAGGTGGTGAACGGCAAGTCAGGCATCGATTCGTTCTGCATAACAAGGGAGTGCGAATGAAATTTACATTTTCGAAGGGAGCGAGATTTATGCAAAAGAGCTTGAAGTCGGTTCGGATTCTGCTGTGCACGCTGCTACTTGTGTCGCTGACGTACGTTATGCCGGAGCAATCCAAGGCGCAGGCGGTTGCCGCTTCAATTACCGTTGACCAGGCGGACGTCATCAATCCGGATTTTCTCGGAATCGGCGCCGAATACGATCCGTTTGCGCTCATGGAAGAAAGCCTGGGAGACGGGTTTAACGACAACTGGTGGGAATTGGAGAAGCACCGGATCGCCAAGCTGAAGCCCGATATTGTACGCGTTTGGTACCAGATGGACTGGATGGAGCCCGCGAACGACAACAGCGATCCAGCCGTCATCAACTGGGCGGGCATGCAGACGAACAGCGCCAAGATGCAGGCGGTATACGAGGTGCTGGACTACCTGAAGTCGCAGAATATCGACGTGATGCTGATCGCGGGCCTTGTCATGACGGAGGAGAACCAGAGCTGGCTCGGATTTCCGGGACTGCCGAGGCCTGAGCTCAGCGCTCCGACCGATCTGGCCGAGTGGGGCGAGTGGGTATCGGCTTCGCTGCAGCACCTGATCCATACCAAGGGGTATGACAACATCAAGTATGTCATGTCTTACAACGAGCCCAACCTCGCGAGCTTCGCAACGCCCGCGAACGTAAGCAAGCCGAACTATTACCGGGATATGTACCAGGCGATCCACAACCGGCTTACGTCCGACGGCATCCGCTCGCAGGTCAAACTGATCGGGCCCGACGAGTCCGGAGCCGCGAACTGGATCCAGTACGCGGTCCAGCAGATGAACGGCGTGCTCGATATTTATGACGGACACGCCTACGGACAGGATTACGCCACGCTGCCGAACTGGTTGTCGGACCGGCTGGGGTTCGTGAATCCGACCGGGAAGCCTTTCATGATCACGGAGTTTGCGGGCATCGCGGACCCTGTTAGCCGGAAGACCTATCAATACGGCGTAAGCGTAGCGGATCTGATGGTGTCGGGCATGCGGAACCATGCGTCGGCGCTCCTGTATTGGCGTTTCGCGGATCAGCGATTGCCGGAGCCGCTTGATTTTCTGGACAATAACGCTTACGGGCTGTATCGCTGGATGCCGATCACGGCAACGCCGAACCCGTCCTACTATGCATTTGGCCTGTTCTCGCGGTTTATCGAAGCTCACTCCGAAGTGCTGTCCACGCAGTCCGCCGATCCGGATCTTCATGTCACTTCGGTGCGCTTGCCGGACGGGAACTATTCCGTATTTGTCGTGAACAGCAGCAAGACTGTAGATAAGAATGTGACGATCAACTTTACGTCCGCGGTCAACAAAAGGGTGAATCGCCATATCTATTCCGAGGATCTGAAGCCTTCGGCAAATGCGAACCTCATTCCCGCCGATAAGCGATGGGAGCAGGTTGGGAGTCAGTTCAACGACGATCTGCTTCCCGCGAACAGCGTCGCCGTGTATACGACGGTTTCGGACCAGCCGCAGATTGAGATCCTGTCTGCGGACCAGTCGGTGACATGGGGAGAAAAAATCAAGTTCAAGGCCTGCGTCTTGAACGGAATCGGCGGCGTGAAGTGGTCGATTCTGGGCGGTCCGGCATATGGAACGATCAGCAACGGCGGCGTGTATCAGGCTCCGTCAACCATGCCGGCGATGCGGCAGGCGATTATCAAGGCAACCAGCAACGTAGATCCCGATGTGTACAGCTACGCGGTGGTTCGTTTCGAGGCGGCGGGCTTGACCGCATCGGGCGAAGAGGACAAGATCGTGCTGAACTGGCTGCCCTCGGTGGGCGCAACGGGTTATTCCGTTAAACGGAGCACAACCGCAGGCGGCCCCTACACGGTGATCGCGGCCGGCTTGACCGGGACGTCTTATACAGACGACGACGTGAATCCTTCTACGCGCTATTATTATGTCGTGTCCGCGGAGAACGCGGTCGGCGAAATCGGCAATTCCCGGGAGGCGTTTGCCAGCCCGCTTTCGACCTCCATGCAGGACGATTTTTCCGGTAATGCGGTGGATACGAGCAAGTGGACGGTCGTCAATCAGGGGCTTCGTTCCACATCGGCCTCAGCGTTAACGGCTTCCGTAGCGGACGGCAAGCTGAAGCTCTCCGGTACGACCGATATCGCGACCTGGGCCGGCAAGTCGCTTCGCAGCGTCCCGACTTTCCGGGCGACTCCCGAAAAGCCGCTGACCGTGGAGGTCGACCGGGTGGCGCTCGACGGATCGGGTACCGGATACCGCAGCGCCGTCTGGCTATATGCCGGCCCATCGCAATACATCCATTTTGCCCAGAGCGGCGAGTTTAACAGGTGGGTATTTAACAAGGACGGAGGCAGCGATAGTCTGGTATGGAACGACGGCGATCGCGGCAATCACCGGATGAAAATGGTTCATGACGGCAGCACCGTGAAATTCTATATCGACGGCGTCGAGCGCGCAAGCACGCCGGTAACCTGGAATACCGACATCAAGATCATCCTAACGGGCGAAGCCTGTCTGGTGGGAGACACGGTGAACGCGGAGTTCGATAATCTCTCGGTCTATTAAGGAGCCGACTAGTCGAGGAAGCACCTCACAAAGTCCAACACCATGCGTGTGGCTTTGTCGGGTGCTTTTTTCGTAGGGGAGGAAGCGGGATGAAGAAGAAACGGGAAGAGCCGGTCGTTCGCGAGGGGCTGGAAAACGTCACACTCCCTTTACGATAGATCATCGCCAAAGTCCGTCCGATGCTTTAAGCTGGTGATGGGACATCCATGCTATCGCGAAGCGGGGGACGCGAAATGTACAAAATATTGGTCGTGGACGACGAGCCGCGGGCGAGCGCGGGAATCAGAAGCTTCCTGCTCTCTTCGGATCTGAATATTGCTTCCGTGGAGACCGCGTTGAACGGGTTCGAGGCGATCGATTATTTGCGAATGGACGCTTTCGACCTGGTCATTACGGACATTCAGATGAGCCGGATGAACGGGATCGAGCTGATGGAGACCGTCTATATGGAGCAGCCCGGTCTTCCCGTCATCGTTATCTCGGCCCATGAGAAGTTCGATTTTGCCAAGAGATCGCTCAGCCTGGGGGCCAAGGATTACTTGGTGAAGCCGGTCGAGAAGGAAGATCTGCTGAGCATCGTCGGCCGGGTGCTGCGCGAGAAAGAGGAGATCGGCCGCAAGTCCCTGGAGCTGTCGCAGCTCCAGCGGGATCGGGAGGAAGGATCCGGGGTCAGCCGCAACGAGCTGCTGCTGGAGCTGGTGACGGAAGGAGATTTGACGAAGAAGGATTACGAGGACCTGATCGCCAAGCTCGGCAGCCAGGCGGAAGGCGGATATTTCGGAGTCGTGTCCATCCGCCTCGATCTTAGCCGCGCCGGATTCAGCCGCCGGGAAATTGCGCTGCAGGACCGCAAGCTGTTGAAGTACGCCTCCATCAATATTATGGAGGAAAGCTTGGCGGACTGGAACGGGTTGATTTTTAACGGGTTTGGCAACGAGCTCATCGCCATCATTCAATTAAGCGAACAAGAGCTGTCCGGCCAACGCCTCGACGTCAAGTCGCAGCTGCATCTGATCGGGCAGATGATCCATACGAACCTTAAGCAGTATTTGAACGTGGAAACGACGGTCGGAATGAGCACGCTGCACGCGAATCTGCTCATGCTTCCCAAGCTGATGGAGGAAGCGGGCAGGGCGGCGGAGCGGAGAAGCTTTCATCCGGCCAACACGGTATTCTACTATGAGGACGTCCAATCTCAGGAAACGCTCGGCATCGTGGATTGGGTCGCCAAGGTGGACGAGTACGTTCAGGGGCTGAAGATCGGTCTGGAACGGCCTTTGCCGGTGGAGACGGAGTCGATCGTCCGTCCGTTGTCGGAGCTGGAGGATTCGGAGGAGCTGTTCAACAGCTACTTCGGCATGCTGGTCTACCGGTTGTACGGCTTAATGCTCGAATACGGACACGCGAACGGCATATCGCTGCAGCGGTTCGATCCGGACGTTTACTTTCGGGAGACGTCCGGCAAGCGCCGGCTGAGCCGGCTGGAGAAATACATTCAGGAAACGGCCGAGCGCGTCAGGCTGCTGGTCAAAGAGCGGGACAGGACGATTCTGGCGAAAATCACGGGATACGTCCGCGCGAACTTTCGCAATCCGGCGCTTAAAATTCAGGATATCGCCAGCGCAGTGCATTTCAGCTCGGCTTATCTCGGCTATCTGTTCAAACAGGAAATGAACAAGAATCTATGGGATTACGTCACCGAGCTCCGAATCGAAGAAGCCAAGCACCTGCTCGCGACGACGGATAAAAAACGATACGAAGTGGCCTACGAGGTCGGATACGAATCCCCTGAGCATTTCGGCAGAATGTTCAAGCGTTACGCGGGCGTCAGCCCCGCCGAATATCGCAAGGAAGGTCAGGGGGGAGCGGGCTGAAGCTTAAATACAAAGTGACGCTGGCGTTCCTTCTGTTCATCGTCGGTCCCTTCCTGGTCGTCGGGTGGATCTCGGCCTACAAGGCTTCGGACTCGATGAAGGACGAGTGGGGCAGGACGACGCTGCAGCTCGTCAGGCAAAACCATATGACGATCGAGAAGACGCTGGCGGCGGTCAACGGCAAGTCGACGACTTTTTTAAACAATCATTTATTCGGCGTGGAGGGTCTGTCGTTCTGGTCGGATATCGAGACGCTCGGAGACATCCGGGAAGCGGACAAAATTCTGGAAGGCTGGTCCTCGGACGGAACCGATTATTCGCTGTATATGCGGAATCTCAAAGGAGTCGACACGCCGATCGACCTCTCCGGGAAGCAGAGGGGCTTCAAGTATCTCGATCCGGACGGCCGGGCGGTTCCCGACTGGATCGATCACGCGGCGGAGTCGAAGGGAGCCGGAACGTTCCGGCTCCTTCAAGAAAGCGACGGGACGACCGACGTGCGCTTTACGAGAAGCATCCTGAATCCGCAGAAATACGACGAGATCGTCGGTTTCCTGGTCGTATCGAATTTGAAGGTGCTGCTGACCCGCGACCTCGTGTCGGTGCGGCTGCCCGATCGCGCGGGCACTTTCCTGTATAACGAACTGAATGAGCTGTTGATGAGCACCGGCTTTTCGGAGCCGCTGATGAACGAAATCCCCGAGCGGCTGGAGAAGGAGGCGGAAGGGTACTTCTTCGACACCCGGGAAGGCAAGCGCTGGCTGTTCGCGTTCTCGCGCAGGGCTGCGTTCGATACGCTGCTCGTGTACCAAATGCCGGCCGATTCGATCACGGGCAACCAGACGGTGTTTCAATGGCTGATCATGGTTCTGTCCGCCATTTATTTAGCGTTCGTGCTTATCTTCGTGCTGGTTCTGGTGCGCATGATCGTCAAGCCGCTCGCCCGTCTCGTCTCGATCACGAAGATCTACGAGCCGGGCAAAAAGCTGGATATCGGCGGAGGGGAGCTGCTCCGCTCGGACGAATTCGGCATTTTGTACGGGGCTTTCCTGAAAATGACCCGGAGGCTGGACCATCTGTTCGAGGAAAACTATCTGATGGAGCTCAAGCAGAAGGAGAACGAGCTAGCCACGCTTCACTCCCAGATTACGCCGCATTTGCTGTACAATACGCTGGATTCCATCTACTGGTACGCGTTGGAGAACGGCAACGAAGACGTTGGAAATAGGGTCAAGGATTTGTCGAAGCTGCTGAGAATCGGGCTGAGCAAAGGAAAGACGATCATTACGATCGGCGAAGAGCTCGAGCATGTCGGGGCGTACAGCCGGCTGCAGACGATGCGGTACCCGAATGCGTTCGAGGTTCGCTGGGACGTCGAAGAGGGCGTGCGATCGTATTTGACGCCCAAGGTGATTTTGCAGCCGCTCGTCGAGAACGCGATTTTCCACGGCGTGAGCGGCATGGACGGAGAAGGGGAAGTCGCGATCTCCGTCCGCCGGCAGGACGGGGAAATCCGGATGATCGTGGCGGACAACGGCTTTGTTCCGGTAGACGTCGAACGGCTGAACCGGATCGCGAGGGGCGAGGAGGGCGAGAAGGGCTACGGCATCCGCAACGTCCACCAGCGGGTGCGGCTGCATTTCGGAGAAGGGTACGGGCTGCGGTACGAACGGCGGGAAGGCGGAGGCGTCCGGGCGATCCTTAACCTGCCGGGGGCGGAGCGGGATGGCGGCTTCGAGGAACTTAAGTAAACGAATGGACGCAAGAAGGAAGAGGCTCTCGCCGAGGCGGGGGTCTCTTCCTTTTTGCCGGATGCGGAACCGTCTCAGTTTACGTCACACTCAGCCGGAAATAGATCATCGTCTTGAACGGGGCGTCCTTCTATACTGGGAGCAACGGAAAGGAAGTGAATCCCTTGAGCGGGAGAATGAAGCTGCTGTGGAAATACCGGTACTTGACGATCATGGTCGTCCCCCCTCTCGTCGTGCTGCTCCTGAACAACTATTTGCCGATGTTCGGCGTGTTTATCGCTTTCAAGAACATCAATTATATCGACGGCATCTGGGGAAGCCCGTGGGTCGGCTTCGACAATTTCACGTTTCTGTTTACGTCGGGCTCGCTGTGGAGAATCACCCGGAATACCGTAGCGTACAGCCTCGTCTTTATGGTCGTCAACCTGCTGCTGTCCGTCGGGATCGCCGTCGCCATCAACGAGATTCGAAGGCGCTGGCTGGCCAAGAGCTATCAGACGTTTTTGATTATGCCCTATTTTTTGTCCACCGTGGTCGTCAGCTATTTGGTTTACGCTTTTCTTAATCCGGACAAGGGGTTTCTGAACAACTCGATCATCGATTGGCTGGGCGAGGAGAAGGTTTACTGGTACGCGGAGAAAGGCTATTGGCCTTACATTCTGACCCTGGTCAACGCCTGGAGAAGCGTCGGGATCGGCGCCGTTATCTATATCGCCGCGATCGCCGGCATCGATCCCGAATATTACGAGGCCGCGGTGATCGACGGGGCTTCCAAGCGGCGGCAGATTTTCCACATCACGCTGCCGACGATTCAACCGGTCATCATTATCATTACGATCCTCAATATGGGACAGGTGTTCAATTCCGACTTCGGACTGTTCTATCAGGTGCCGCTCAATTCCGGGGCGCTCTATCCCGTGACCGACACCGTTGACACCTACGTCTTCCGCGTGCTGAGGGAACTGAACGATATCGGGATGTCTTCCGCCGCGGCGCTCGTCCAATCCGTGCTCGGCTTCGCGATGGTGCTGATGACGAACTCCGCGGTTCGCAAAATCAATAAAGAGCAGTCCCTATTCTAGAATGCGACTCGAGGTGAGAACAAGATGAGGATGCTCCGACCCGCCCGCCGCGAGAATACGATCTCCCCGCTCACGAACGCCGTCTTGAACGGAGGGTTCCTCCTTCTGTCCCTGGCTTGCGTCCTGCCCGTGCTGCTCGTATTCCTCGTTTCCTTCACCCATAACGACTCTTTGCTGAGCAGGGGCTACAGCTTCATGCCGGAGAAGTGGTCCTTGATTGCCTACGAGAGCTTGTTCAAGGATTTCGCGACGATTGCCAGGGCCTACGCCGTCAGCTTCGGAATCACGGCAGGGGGAACGGCGGCGAGCGTGCTCATGATGGCGCTGTACGCCTACCCGATATCCCGGCAGGACTACCCGCTTCGCAAGGCGCTGACGTTCATTCTGTTTTTCACGATGCTGTTCAACGGAGGAATCGTCAGCAAATACATGGTGTTCACCCAGGGGCTCGGCTTGCTTGATTCCTACATGGCCTTGATCCTGCCCCTGCTCATCGTGCCGTTTAACGTCATCATTATGAGGACGTTCTTCCAGACGACGATCCATCCCGCTCTGATCGAATCGGCGAGAATCGACGGGGCCGGAGAAATGCTTATTTTCACCCGTATCGTCCTGCCCTTGTCGCTTCCGGTTTTGGCGACGATGGCCTTGTTCGGCACGATTCTGTATTGGAACGATTGGTTCAACGCGCTGCTGTTCATTCGGTCGGAGGATAAGTATCCCGTTCAATCGCTGATGATCCGCGTCTTGAACGACATCCAATATTTGCGCGACAACGTGCAGCTTGCGGCGCAAAATCCCGAGCTGCTCCGCCATCTGCCGAACGAGTCGCTGCAGATGGCGATGGCCGTCGTCGGCATGGGACCGATTTTGGTCGTCTACCCGTTCTTCCAGAAATATTTCGTCAAAGGGCTGACGATCGGCGCCGTGAAAGGATGACGCCAAGCTTCGGTAGCAACGGCCGAAGGCCTCGTCTCTATCGGGGCCGGAAGACGTTCTATATAATGAACCTATCAGGAGGGTTACGCGCAATGAGACAAAGAAAGTCGCATGAGGTGTTGCTCGCAGTTATTCTGGTCATGATGCTCGTCCTTCAAGCCTGCGCGGGCGGAAGCAAAGAGGCGGCTTCCCCGTCGGCAAGCGATTCGGCCTCGGGCAGCGCTTCTCCGAAGTCGTCTTCCGAGGCGTCCTCGGAGCCGTCCGCGCAGAAGCTGGAGCCGTACGAGGTGTCGATCGTCTACTTCGGTACGCCGCAGGCGGACGATGCTCTGGTCGAGGAGAAGCTGAACGAATTTTTCAAGGAGAAGATCAACGCCACGGTCAAGCTGATGCCGATCGCCTCCAGCGATTACAAGAACCGTACCGAGCTGATGATGAACACCGGCGAGAAAATGGATCTCGTGTTCACCGCGTCCTGGTTGAATTTCTTCGGCAACGTCTCGAAAGGCGCGTTCCTGGAGCTGGACGATCTGCTGGAAAAGCACGGCCAGGGCATCAAGGAACGGCTGAATCCGCTCTATCTGGAAGCTCCGCGCATGAAAGGCAAGCTGTACGCCGTGCCGACCAACAAAGAGATTACGCAGGGCAAAGCGTACACTTTCCGCAAGGACGTCGTGGACAAATATCAAATTCCGATCGAGACGATTCGCAAGACGGCCGATCTGGAGCCGTGGCTGCAGAAAATAAAGAACGAAGAACCCGACTTCATCCCGTATTACGTCGACGGGGGCTCGGGCAACTACACCCCGGGCTTCATGATGTACGAGACGCGCAGCAACTACCGCCCGATCGGGCCGACGCTGGCCAAGCAGCCGATGTTCCTGCTCGACTATACGGCGACGAGCGAGATGACGGTGAAGTCGGTGCTGGACCCCGAGATCGCGGCCATTAACGTGGAAGAAGTGGAGCTGTTCCGGGCTCTCTACGAAAAAGGGTATATCAATTCTGACGCCGGCACGAGCACGACGCTCGTCAGCGACCTGCAAAAGCAAGGGAAAATCTGGATGCAGAATGCCACGTGGAAGCCCGGAGCCGATATCGAATTCAAGAACGGCTCGAATGATCAGTTCGACTACGTGTCGCAAGTCATAGAAGAACCGATCGTAACGACGGACTTGGCGGCAGGCTCGATGTTCTCCATCTCGAGAACGTCCAAAGATCCGGAACGCGCGATGATGGTGCTCAATGCTTTGCACACCGATCCATATGTGGTGAACCTGCTCGTCAACGGCATCGAAGGCAAGCATTACGTCAAGGTTGGAGAAAATCGGATCGAGCCGATCGCCGATTCCGGATACGGCCGCACCGCCTTGTTCTGGGTCATCGGCAACCAGCTCATCAATTACTTGAAGCCCGGCCAGCCGGACGACCTGTACGAAAGCTGGGAGAAGTTCAATAACGAGGCGAAACGTTTTCCGCTCATGGGCTTCGTCTTCGACGACTCGAACGTGAAAAACGAGCTGACGCAGATGACGGCGGTCGTGACGGAGTACAAGTCGATCTACACCGGCGCGGTCAAAAACCCGGCCAAGCTGCTCGAGGAAAGAAACGGCAAGCTGAAAGCGGCCGGCATCGAAAAGGTTCAAGCCGAGCTGCAGAGTCAGATCGACGCCTGGTGGGCGGAGAACAGGAAATAGTTCGTCGCGCAGCGAGAGGAGCGCTCGGCCATGAAGCCGGAAAACCTGATTTACACCTTCGTTAGCTACGCTTCGCATTACGATACGCCATGGGGCAAAGGAACGGCCGTCGAAGGCGTCGACCGGACGGCTGCAATCGCGCACAAACACGGCGTGCCGGTCACCTGGATCGTGAACGGCGGCTCGGTGCCCGTGCTTGCCGGGAGGATTCGCGAGTGGCACGACCGTTACGGGGACGACGTCATCCTGCAAACCCCGTTTTTCATCGAGGATTGCGGGGCTTCCAAGGAGAAGTTTAAGCAGGCGCTGGAACGGGATTGGCGCATCGTCGAGGAGGCGTTCCCGTGGGCGAGGACCAAGATCGCCGCTCGCGGCAAAATCTACAACGAGGTCATTGAAGCGCTGGAAGAGCTCGATTTTCAGGGGATGTGGGGCTACTGCTGGGAACAGGTCTGGTGGGACGGCATTACGCACAAAGGCGTCCCTTGGGGCTCCTGGTACGTGGACGGCAGCCGGTTCAAGGCGCCTCATCCCGGCCGGGGGAAGATCGTCGCGTGCGAATGGACGGCGCGGGATCTTAACGCGACCTATCATTCGGGAAGTCCCGTCGTCTATTCTACCGATCCGAACGACGTGCTGCGGGCCGGATTGTGCGCGGCGGACAACATCGATTATTGGAAAAACCTGTTCGACGACTATTTGTACAATACGGACCACAACGAGCGGGTGTATTTCCTTCAGCAGCAAGAGGCTCACGAGATGGAGTTCACCGAGCGGTTCTCCGTGTTTCCGGCCGCCGACGTCGAAGCGTGCGCGGGCATGCTCGACTTGTTCTTCGCCTATATTTCCGGCTATCCGATCACGCTTGCGACGCTGCCCAAGGCCGTCGAGCTGTACCGCGAACGCAACGAGGCTACCGCGCCCGCTTATATGCTGACGCACGACACGAAGGTTCGACCTAAGACGAACGAGTATACGCTGACGCTAGGCGGCACGGGGGTGGGGCCTTGGCCGACGACGTTCCTCTACTACGACCGCGAGTGCCAGCTTGCCTTCGTCGAGGGGGAGTGCAGGCCGCACCGGCTGCTAAGCTATGTCGGCAAGGGAAACATGGCCGACGATTTCCGGGAGGAGCGTCTCCCTCCCGTGTTCGTCCGCGAGTTCGAGAGAGCGGAAGAGCGGATTCGCATCGTTTTCGATGTCGGCCAATGGAAGCCGATCCCCTACGGATTGGTTTATTGGGAAGACCTGGCGGGCTACGCGGTCGAGAGCTGCGCGGAAGACGCGGAAGTCAAGCTGATCAAGGGGCGGTTAGCTTTTATCCGCTTCGATCTTGCCGGGGAAGCCAGGCGGATCGAGCTGATTTTATCAAAAGACGCGATATAAATACGGTTTAACTTTTTCTTATTATCCTGCAAAAAATAAAAGTAGCAATAGCCTTGAAAGTTAGGTAGGATAATAGCATTCTAAATGACTTTTATTTTGAAACTGTGTTTCGCAGTATGGAACAAAAAAGTGCAATACGAATGCAGCATGGGGTGGCAGACGATGAGATACAAATGGAAGACAAGCTTGACGGAATTCGGCCGGGCCTACCATCCCATCGTTCATTCCCTGCTGCTGGGCACGATTCTCGCCCGTCTGGCCTCTTCGATGAGTCTGCCTTTTCTAGCGATTTATTTGGCGAAGCATACGGACGTCGGCGCGGTGATGATTGGGGCCATCATCGGGGCGGGATCGTTGGCGGGCATGGCGGGCGGCTTCGTCGGCGGCGCCTTGTCCGATCTGTTCGGTAGAAGGAAAATATTGCTCGGAGCGCTGGCGGGATGGGGAGTCGTGTTTCTGGGATTCGCGATGACCGACCGCGTGGCTCTGTTTTTCCTGCTAAGCTTGCTCAACGGCTTGTGCCGTTCTTTCTACGAACCGGTCTCCCAGGCGCTGATGGCGGATTTGACAGACAAGGAGAAGCGGTTTAAGGTGTTTTCCCTGCGCTATCTCGCCATTAATATCGGGGTTGCCGTGGGACCTCTGCTCGGAGCGCTGTTCGCGGCTCTCGATAGCACGCTTCCCTTTTTCATTACGGGCTGCATCTACTGGGCGTATACGTTGTCCTTGTATTTGCTGCTGAACAAGTTCGGAATTCGCACAATCGAAGGGGAAAATAAAGCGGTCAATACGTTCGCGTCAGTGTGGAACGTCGTCATGCGAGATGTCGTGCTGCGTTATTATTTGCTCGGGGGTGTCGTAATCGCGATCGGCTATTCGCAGATGACGGTAACGCTGTCCCAGTACGTCGGGGACAAATTTGCCGACGGGGTCGCCTTGTTCGCGGTCATGATGAGCGTTAACGCATTGACGGTCGTTGCCTTGCAGGTCCCTTTTTCCAAATGGGCGGACAAGCTGAAGCCGTTAACGGTGTTGGCGGTCGGAATCGTCTTCTATGCGCTCGGCAACGTCGGATTCGGCTTGTCCGGCAGCTGGGCAACGTTTATTCTCTCGATGATCGTGTTCACTTTCGGAGAAATGCTGACGTTCCCCGCGGGGAACATGCTTACGGACCGGATCGCCCCGGACGGCATGAGAGGGGCTTATTACGGAGCTCAATCGTTTTCCAGCCTGGGTCATTTTCTCGGTCCATGGGTCGGCGGCATGCTGTTGAGCGGCTATAACGGCACGGTGCTGTTCCTGACGATGGCGGTCGTCTCGGTAAGCGCTATTGTCTTCTATGCGGGGGGAGAACGAAAGCTCTCATCCGTCCAAGCCTCGAAATAACATCGTTCTCTGCCGAACAGGGTGCAACCTTTGCATCCTGTTTTCCGTTTGAATTGGAAAAGGATTCACGAACCGCGGAGGTCATTGCCCTATGAAAAAAATCGTCATTTTGCTGCTGGCCGCGCTGATTAGCGGTTGCGGGGCTCGAGCCTCGAACGTCGGTCCCGCGGCTGCTCCGTCCATTTCGCCATCTGTCTCGCCGTCCCCCTCTCCAGTTGCTGCGCCCTCGTCGATGCCTTCAGCCGTTCCGTCGCCCTCATCGACAGGTTTGCAAGCGATCCAGGACCGGCTGACCGGACAATGGGAAGAATTGCGAGAGAAGCATGCTCTGGAGCTGCAATTCGTCTATTCGACCGAGGATGCCGTCCATATGGAAGTCCGTCCTTACGGGGAGTTCGAGAGAGCGCCGACGGAGGAGCGGATCGAAGCTTTCAAGGAGAGTCTGTTCGAATTGGCCGGCGAAGCGTTTCCGGTGGAAATCTCCGTTCGGGAATGCTGCGAGGGCGAGCCTGCCGTCGTAGGCAAAATCGAGTCCGTCGACGGAAAACGGGTGTTGATCGTAAACGAAAACAAGAAAAACGGCAACACGGACGATCCCGAAGCTTATTGGGTCAGCTTGACCGCGGACGGGAAGCTGTTGGCCGAGGACGGCAAGACCGCTCTCGAGATCGACGACTCGCTCGTGGGCAAAGAAGCGAAAGCCTGGACGACGGGACTGGTCAACCAATCCTATCCGGGCCAGACGAGCGCAGTCAAGATCGTCGTCGAATAAGGAAGAGCCCTCGCGCCGGAAACGTTCGGCGCAGGGGCTCTTATTCCTTTTATACGTATGGCGCGACGATTCGCTTCACCCGCTCGAGCCCTTCCCACATGTCTCCGGGACCGTCGTAGATCAGGACGAACGCCCCATCGTAGCCCGTCTCCCGGACGGCATCGAGGCAGCGAAT
Organism: Cohnella sp.; assembly: GCF_041641335.1. Classification (NCBI taxonomy): domain Bacteria; kingdom Bacillati; phylum Bacillota; class Bacilli; order Caryophanales; family Paenibacillaceae; genus Cohnella; species Cohnella sp. The sequence goes on from NZ_JBEPYQ010000045.1 coordinate 48,318, forward strand.
CAGTTCGGCTTCGTCGGGTAGGCCGTCCTCGTCGTAGGCGGGTTTGACATGCACGGACGAACTGCGCGGCGCGGTCATCGCGATCTCGCCGTACTTGGCTTTGCCCTTGTAGTTGCCGAAGTCGGTAATCATGCCGACGCCGTCGCCCGCCGAGTCCAGCAGCTTAACGCTGCTCTCGCCGGTGGAGGTCAACGTCTTGAAGTTTTCCGTAACGACTTGCACTCCCCGGGCGGACGCATACTCGGCCAGCTCCCGCAGCGCTTGCGCGGATCTGAGGATCGCTTGCTCGTCGGTTGGTTGCGCTTCTCCCGCGACGATGCGAATTCGCTTCGCGCCGCATTGCGAGGCGATGTCGATCCATTCAAGGAACAATTTGGCGTCGGCGGCTTGCCGGATCCCGTCGGTCGTCGACGGGTCTCCGTAGTCGAGCAGCAGCGTATCGAGGGACACGCCGGCTTCGGCGAAGGCTTGGCGCAGCTGCGCCAGATAAGAAGCTTCGACGGACGGGAAATGAAAGTGGCATACTTCCACCGCGGCATACCCTCTGCGCGCCGCTTCGCCGGGCAGTTCCAGAAGCGAATGAACTTGCGGCTGCGGCTGTTCGTGCATGCGGTGCTCGCCGGCCTCGGCGTCCCACGACGTCCAGCGAAGGGGGCCGAGCAGGCGGTGCAAGCTCCAGGTGCTGACGGATGAATACTCCCGCCACTTACCATCGCTGACGCTCCGGTTGAAGTGGGGGTTTCTGGTGTCTCATTCGTACACCCTACCGAATGCTTAACACCAGTGGAGTTGACACGTTGACGGACTGGGTACCGTCCAACCCCGCTATCCCATCTGCCGTAACATTTGGGATTACTTTGCGCAAAATGTTCGCCGCCCCGTTCACATCGGCATTGATCCATCCCTTTGAGCTCCTATACAAGCCGCGATGGACCCGTCTGCCAGAGAAGAGGGGTTGTTTAGGCTCATCGGGTCCATGGGAAGGAAGCGGATCATGATCCAAAAAACTGGCTTTCGAGGTGTACGCTTCTTCCGTGAATTGAACCTTAATCCCCCGGTCAGCAGCTTTATATCGGATCATGGATTTGAGCAGGTGATGGGGAATATGGCAGAAGGATTGGTTGTTTCGTTGGCCCAAATCCGCCTCCTGCTTCCATCCTTCATTGTGTCCGATGATGATGACGCCAATGTTCTGCGCAGCAGCCAGTTGAACGATCCGATAACTCGCCTTGTGGAACAGGTCTTTAATGCGGCGGTGACGATTGCGATGCAATTGTTCCAGTCGTTTGGAAGTGTGCAGCCCTTCCTTCGGATTCTTCCCCTGACGAAGGATCCCTGAGT
>NZ_JBEPYQ010000045.1:49668-50598 GCF_041641335.1 Cohnella sp.
GACCCGTCTGCCAGAGAAAATAGGTTGTTTAGGCTCATCGGGTCCATGGGAAGGAAGCGGATCATGATCCAAAAAACTGGCTTTCGAGGTGTACGCTTCTTCCGTGAATTGAACCTTAATCCTTTAATGCGGCGGTGACGATTGCGATGCAATTGTTCCAGTCGTTTGGAAGTGTGCAGCCCTTCCTTCGGATTCTTCCCCTGACGAAGGATCCCTGAGTAGTGCGCCTTCAACTTGTTGTAGTACTGATTGATCGCTTTGATACGCTTGCCCTTCACCAACACAGGCGGCAATCCTGTTGTGGTGACCATGGTTGCAAGATTATCAATGCCCAGATCAATCGCCATGTAGCGCTCGTTGTCCGACTGTTCCGTTTCTATCCAGTGTTCAAAAATCAACTCCGCCACATATTGGCCATACCGGGGCACTACGCGCACATGCTTCAGCTTTCCTCCGGTGTACCCCAGCTTTCCGATGTTTAGCCGGACATTCGTCATCGGAAACTTGAGAAACTTCCGCTCCTTGATGACACAGTCCTGATTCGTGAATAGGATTTCTTTGCCTTTCGCTTTACAGTATGACGGAATACGCGGAGTTCCTTTGTATTTCTCCGGATGCTGCCGGTAGTCCCGTATGCTCGCAAAGAACGATTTCCACGCCTGAAACATGCTTTTCATCACCCACTGAGCGCTTTGTGCCGGAAGCGCCCGATAATCCGCCTGACCCATCACTTTGAACAAACCATCCATGAAGTGATAGCCGATCATCGGACGATCTGCCGAAGGCAAATCCGTTATAACGAACATCCCTGCGCTCTTCTGCGGGCTTGCGTTGTTCCCTGTCAAGTCTTGAACAATACGCCTCAAACTGACTTTCATTCATGGGTCCGATGTATTGTTGCAGGGTGTTCAGCACTTCCAGCTGCAGAGG